>NZ_JBFRCY010000625.1:0-6581 GCF_052113305.1 Terriglobus sp. YAF25 | reverse complement strand
GCACACGAGTGCCGGATTGAAGGTACGCGTTGCCGGAGGCCCACAGGTGTGCTTCAGCCGTCCGTCTGTCGATGTCCTGTTCGCGTCGGTGGCCCAGCTCGTGGGTGGTCCGGCATTGGGTGTACTGCTTACCGGCATGGGAACTGACGGAGCTCGAGGCATGCTGCAGATGCGGCAGACAGGGTCTGTCACAATCGCTCAGGATGAAAACACCAGCATCGTCTACGGAATGCCGAAGGAAGCAGCCCGTATAGGTGCGGCGGCGATGACACTGCCGCTTGAGAAAATTGCCGGCGAGATCGTGAGACAGATCTCACAGCCTTTCGTCAGGAAAGCTGCCGCCATCGGTCGTTAGAGCATTTCCCTGTAGGTGTGATGTAGGGTTTCCGCATCCATGGGCGTTTTCCGCAACGAAAACGCCGCTGTACGCCTCTCGCGGGATACCCAATGACAGGGAAAATGCTCTAGCTCTTATTGCCAGCTGCTCAAGAACGATGCCCTTCTCCCCGGAAGGGCATCGTTCTTGCACCTCTAACGCGAACGCAAATCGCGTAGGACATTTGCCGTATCGACAGTCGGCGTCCGGAAATTTTACGCCCCCGTTACAAGATGAAAAGTGGCGCATCCATGGCTCTAACGATCGCGATAATCCCTTGATTTTCTTGCGGTAGGCGCGCCACGAATCGCTACGAACCGGCAAAGCCATCCTGTTGAAACCACTGCCGAAGTTAAGCGATCGACTGGGTAACCTTGACGCTCATTCCTTGTGGCAAATAAAGTTCCTCTCATGAAGAGGCGTGATTTTGTTAAGGGGCTGGCCGCGGCAACGGCTACCGGGGCAGCGCTCGGCCAGCAAAAGCCACCACAGGCAACTACTCCTGTACCGGCCACCAGCACCGTGGATCAGGGCACGATGGCGGTCTCACCCAATGCCGCATCCAGTGCCCCGGCCCAGACCCGGATGCAGCAGATGGCGGCATTTCGTTCGCCGAACATCCCGGTAACTCTGCCGGATGTGGTCGCCAGCACCGACACGCATTATTTCACCCCCGTGCGCTATGCCACGCTGGTGCATCTGTGCGAGATCCTGATGCCTGGCGGAGAGGGATATCCCACCTCTCTGCAGGCGGATACACCGCAGTTTCTGGACTTCCATATCGGCGGTTCGCCGGCGGACCGGCAGGCGATGTACAACGACGGCCTGGATCGGCTGAATGCCGACTCCATGAAGAAGTTCAACGTGGCCTTCGCCAAGACCGATGAAAAGCAGGCCGACGCCATCATCCGTCCTTTCCTGAAGGCGTGGATCAACGACCACCCACCCCGGGAGAAGCACGAGCGCTTTATTGCGCTGGCTCATCGCGACATTCGCACCGTCACCATGAATTCGCCGGCCTGGGCTACGGCTGCAGAGGCTTCCGGTGAGCGTACGCCTGGAGTTGGCCTCTACTGGGCGCCCATCGATCCCGGCATGGAGAAGTGGGTGAGCCATGGCGCACCGAAGACAGCGGCGCCCGTCACAAAACAGGCACATAGCTAATCAGGTTTTGCAACTCCGGAAGGCATAGAGCATTCGTTATGGCAGAGAAGAAAGTTGACGTCCTGATCATTGGGTCGGGACATACCGGCGGCATGGCTGCAAAGATCCTCACGGAGAAGGGCATCTCCTGCACCATGCTGGATGCGGGTCCGATGCTCAACTTCGAGCGTGACCGCACCCTGAAGCCCGCAAACCAGCTCCCGTTTCGCGGTCTGGATGCTCCGGGTCGCCACCCACATATCTTTCAGTCAAGTGAGTTCAGCGCCAACCAGTGGATCGACGAGAAGGTCATCCCCTACAACTACCCTGCCGGGCAGCAGTACAACTGGGTTCGCGTCCGCAGCGTCGGTGGGCGCTCGCCCTTCTGGGGCCGCCAGTCGTTCCGTCTGAGCGACTACGAGTTCAAGTGCAAAGACCACGATGGCTTCGGCGAGAACTGGCCGATCTCCTACAAGGACCTCGAGTCGTTCTACTCGCGCGTTGAAGGGATCTTCCGCGTGCAGGGCCACACGGACGGTCTGCCGCAATATCCTGACGGCAACTTCATTGAAGATAAGGTCCCGTGGTCGAACGCCATGCAGCGCTTCGTCGATGCCGGCAAGAAGATGGGCGTGCCCGTAACCAAGCCCCGTTCCGCACTCGGCACCGGCGGCCTGGCGGCATCTATCAACCTGCTCATCCCGGATGCTGTGGCTACCGGGAAGCTCACCACGATTCCTAATTCCATCGTGCGGAAGATCACCGTGGATAAGCACACCGGCCTGGCTGACGGTGTGATCTTCATCGACCGCCATTCCTACCGCGAGATGACCATCAAGGCGCGTGTCGTTATTGTGGCAGCGGGAACGCTGGAGACGACGCGTCTGCTTATGATCTCCGAGATCGCCAACTCCAGTGGCGTCCTGGGCCACCATCTCTGCGACCAGATCTATGGTGCCGGTATCGCAGCCTCAGTGCCGGAGGCACGTGGCGGCAAGGGCAAACGGGGAGTCACCGGTGGAGGTGCGCTGATTCCGCGCTTCCGTAATCTTGAGACAAAGACCCCCGGCTACCTGCGCGGCTTCGCAGTCAATGTCTCCAGCAGCACCGGCCCCATGGACGCACGCTGGTTCACGGAGTACGGCAGCTCCCTGGAGAAGAAGCTGGACGAATATTACGGCAGCGGCTTCACCACCAACATCAGCGAAGGATATGGTGGACACCACCGCTGCCATGGCCGAAGCCGCAGGTTTTGAGGTACTGGTCCGAAACTATGAGTTCAACCCGCCGGGTTACTCGATTCACGAGCAGGGCACCGCGCGTATGGGAGACAACCCCAAGACCAGCGTGGTGAATAAGTGGAACCAGAGCCATGACGTCAAGAATCTGTTCATTACAGATGCGAGCGTCTTTGTCTCCGCCGGCTGGCAGAACCCCACTATCACCATGTGCGCCCTCGCGATGCGCGCTTCTGAATACCTGGCTGAAGAGATGCGAAAGGGGAACATCTAACATGCGCCGTTTCCTGCTGATCGCAGTTCTTCTGTGTACGGCTTCTGTTATTCGTGCCCAGGATGTCCCCTCAGGCGCCAGGCCCTCCACGGCCCCCGCTCCGGGAACTGYGGCCTCGTCCGGCGCACCTACCATCACGAATCCTTCACCGGCGCCTACACAGCCTGTCGCTTTCAGCCATAAGAAGCACGCCGGTGACGGCAAGATGGCCTGCGACACCTGCCACGCCCCAGCACGCAATGGAGTTACTGTGGCCATGCCGCAKGCCTCCAAGTGCATGTTGTGCCATGCATCCATCGCCACTGACAAACCCGATATCAAACGCATTGCTGAAGCTGCGCAAAACAACCAGCTCTTGCAATGGGTTCGCGTGTATCGTGTGCCGTCGTTCGTCAACTTCAGCCACGACACGCACACCTCCGCCGGAGCCCAGTGTGCGGACTGCCATGGTCCGGTAGCCGAACGCGAAGCCATCACGCGCGAGAAGGACCTCTCGATGGGCGGCTGCATCTCGTGCCACACCCAGAAGAGCGCTCCGACTGGTTGCGATACCTGTCATCAACTCAACTCTGTGCAGCTACATGCTCCGCTTCCGGCGTCGCATGCGGCGCTGCTTGCCGGTCTTACCTCTTCCGGCCACACCGGCATGGATCAGTCTATCCATCGGTTCTTCACGGTGCTTAGCCCTCGGCAGACTTCCAGCACCCCCTGAAATAGAACCAATGCAGCAAACGAAGCCCTCTCGAAAGAGAGGGCTTTTCCAATTCGTACAGAGATCTAGTAGGTCTTCACCCACGCGACCAGCACGCCCTCTTCCCAATCGAACTGGGCTCCCTGCTCCTGCGAGATGGGATTCATCACCGTCGGCGATGTCAGAGCGAAAGCGTGATCGTGATAGCAGTGGCCGAGCACGTTGCCGCATACCATGTTGGCCAGCTCGTTCATGACTTCGCCCACCTGCTGCTCGCTCAGATCAACGGGGTCTTCTCCAAGGAAGTCAGAGGCGATGCGAACCGCTACCGGACGCGGCGCGCGGATTCCAAAGCGGCCCTCTTCCGGACCGTGGAAGGTGAGGGTATGTTCCATCCAGGGTTCACCCGCGAAGGCTGCCATATCGACCGGCTCTCCCGGCAGGATAAAGCACATCGACTCCAGCACTTCGGTCATTGCTGTTTGAAGAGTTGCCGATATCTGTTCGACTGACATTGTTAAGCCTCCACGAATAGCTCGTTTAACGCCACTCCCAGCGTCTCCGGAGCAAAGGGTTTGGTGACATATCCTTTGGCGCCCAGCGCATTCATACGCCGCACGCGTTCCTCACTGCGGTCGGTGGAGATCACCATCACCGGCAGTTGCGACAGAATGTCATCTTGCGACATCTGTTCCAATAGCTCTTCCCCAGTCATACGCGGCATGTTGATGTCCGTCAGGACCACGTCCACCGCCTCGATGCGCAGGATATCCAATGCTTCCAGGCCGTCGTTGGCCTCGAAGCACTCCTGCGTCTCGAAGTTCGAGAGCATGAGCACTTTCCGGATCACCTTACGCATCGCCGGGGAATCATCGACGATCAATACATTCCGTGTCATACGTTGCGCTTCCTTTCCTCTGCTGCAGGCACTAATTCTCGTTCATGCATGAACCAAGAGCGTGTGTCGCCAGCACCCCCTGCGGATCAGCAGTCACGGCGCAATCGCTGATGCCTACGGTCATGAGAGATCTGCTTGTCAATGTCACGGTACCGCCCAAAAGTGTTTCGAGGTCATTCACCCTTTTTATCGACTTGCCCGGTGACAACATGAGCCGGCCTTTTGTATAAAACTTCGCCCGATGCGCCTCATCTTCTGGCGGCATCCGCCGATAAGCTCACCAGTCGCATCCCGCGACTACAAGCGAGCGAAATATGGACATCCTTTTGGTAGACGACAGCAAGACAATGCGCCAGCTGGTTAAACGAGCGCTACGCCAGGCCGGCTACGAAAATCTGCAGATCGGCGAGGCCGGCAACGGCGCCGAGGCGCTCAGCATGGTGCAGGCTGAACAGCCGAAACTTGTTCTTTCGGACTGGAATATGCCGGAAATGCTTGGCATCGATCTGTTGAAACGGGTTCGTGGCCAAAATTGCCAGGTGCCCTTCGGCTTTATCACCTCGGAATCTTCAGAAGACATCCGCGAGACCGCGATGAAAGAAGGCGCCAGCTTTTTCATCACGAAACCCTTTACGCCCGAAAATATCGACGCGGCTCTTTCGCCGCATATGAGCAAGTAGCTATGTCTGGACCCACTGCATTTGCGCTCTCCCACTTATTCACTGACCTGGTGGACCGCCCCGTCAATTTCTCGGAAGCAAAGACACTGCCTGCAGCAGAGGCAAAAAAGGTCTATGCCGTTTACGAGACGTTACCGGCGGGGCGGCCCATCATCGTACAGGCGGATCTTCCCTTTATTGCGGCCATTGCCGGACTCCTGATTGGAATGCCGGCAAATATCGCGCTCGAGCGAGCGCAGACCGAACCCATGGAAGACAGCGTACGCGACCCCATCTATGAGGCTTTGAATATCTGCTCGACCTGCCTCAGCGGTGATGAGCGTGTGCTGCTTCGCATGATGACCACGAATAAGCTGAAGATCCTTCACCCTGCTTCAGAGCTCCTGAAAAAGTCTGGATCAGCCATTAACTACAAAGTTGTTATCTCTGGAAAGGACTGTGGCCTTGTCTCCGTGCTGGGAGTCTACTAGGCCAAATTTAGGAGGACGTTTTCCATGAACGTATCAAACACAATACAGGATGCGCTGAGTGCACTTACGGGCTGTGAGGTTCAGATGTCGCAGACTGGCTGCGAGAGCTTCCCGGTAGAGTTACATGCCGTTGTCGATTTCAACGGTACGCCATCGGGCATGATCCGTCTGGAATTGAGCCAGGCAACAGCCGATCGCCTGAGCGCTACCATGCTCGGTTTCGACGATCCCAGTGAAGTCGATGACGTCGAGATGAGAAATGACGCGATCGGAGAGATCGTGAACATCATCGCCGGTAAGGTAAAGGCACTGCGGGGCAAGACCGACGCACTGCTGTCTATGCCGGTCGTCGGCGACATACAGGCCGACCGTCCGGAATTGGCTCACGATAACTTCAGCGGGATCTTCAGGGTTGGAGAAGATGTCGTCCGCGTCTCCACCGGCTGGGACCATCCAAACGAACGATAAGAAATAAAGAAATTCCTGCTTCCTTTGCGAGTATCCCTATGACTGTCCGTCTATCCCGACTCTTCTTAGCCGCCGCCGTTTCTGCAGGCATGGTTGTTCCGCCCGTTCAAGCACAGCCCGCGCCTAAAGATAAAAAAGCAACTGCCAGGAAGATAGGTTCGACGCCGGTCTATGCGGATTATCCTCAGAAGAAGGGCAAGGTTCAGCCCATCAAGGTTGATCCCCTGCCACGATGGCTTTCCTTTGATATGGAAGTGCGGGACCGCGGTGAATTTCAAACGGCCTACAACTACACCAAAGGTCAACGCATTTACAGCCTGACGCGTGTGCGCGGTGGTATGAC
>NZ_JBFRCY010000624.1:0-2813 GCF_052113305.1 Terriglobus sp. YAF25 | reverse complement strand
CCTTGGCTCTACGGACGCCGGCGGCATTGTTGGCATAGGTATTGGCGAACAGACCGGAGTTGCGTGTGTCTACGTACACTCTGCCGTGAAACGCGTTGGTTCCAGAGCGCGTGACATAACTCAACTGCATGGTTGAGCGGCCGAAGCCCTGGTCCAGATCGATCTGATCGCTCTGAACGGACATCTCCGCGATATTCTCCACGCGGGGCGAGGCCGCCGCCTGCACATTGCCGTTGTACTTGCCGCGCGAGGCCGCGCCGACGACACCATCGATGTTCACACCCTGGTTCGTCAAAGGCTGGCCGTTCCACACGCCGATCTGGCTGCCGTTGGTGTCCTGCGATCCGGCATAGCCTGCCGTGAGCCGCGCCAGCGACGTCAGGTCGCGGCCAACGATTGGCAGAACTTCGATTGCCTTCAGATCAATCACCGCGCCGAGCGAGTTCGAGCTCACATCGAGCAGCGGGGTCGCCACCGCGCTCACATTCACCGTGTCGTTCGTGCTACCGATCTGCAACACCACCGCAACCGGTGTGACCTGCGATGCATGCACGATGACGGTGTCGACCCGAGTCGTAGAGAACCCAGGTGAGGAGACATTCAGGCGATAGGTTCCGATCGGCAGGTTGACGAAGCTGAAGGCTCCTGTGCCTTCCGTTGCCGCTTTACGAGTGATATTGGTGTCAAGCGCCGTCAGTTCCAGGCTGGCTGCGGGAACAACGCCACCGGTAGCGTCCGCAACGGTTACCGAGACAGTGCCCTGCGTTCCAGACTGTCCATGCAGCCTGCAACACAAGAAGAGAAGAACAGCCAGAAAGGCTTCGGGAAAACGTTTCCCTGAAATTCGTATCAACATACGACCTCCTTCAGAAACAGCGAGACTGCGTATTCTGCGAACCCGAGACAGGGATGGGGGGAGAGACCAGAAACAGACAACACCGCTTAGCGGCGGTATGACAGCTTTGTTAACAACGTGACCCGATTATGTCGTTAATTGTGTACAAAACTCAATACAAAAATTTAGACGATTTTGAGTCCCATTCTTGGAGGGCGAGACCACCCCCTCGGCCCACTCATGGCTTCGCCGGTTTTTCCATCGCATTCCATTCCGGAGTACGGTCACCATAGAGCGCCTGCACAAAGAAGTCCTCAAGCTTGCGCTGCCCATAGGCTCCCCCGGCGCCATGTTTCCCGCCGGGTACATACAGCAGGTCAAATACCTTATTGGCCATCTCCAGACGGTCTGCCACCTGGAATGTTGAGGCGGGGTCGACGTTATCGTCCATCTCACCGACCACCAGCATCAGCCTCCCTTTCAGGCGCCAGGCGTTGTCTACATTCGACGAGGCAGAATACTCCGGACCAATAGGCCACCCCATCCACTGTTCGTTCCACCAGATCTTGTCCATGCGGTTGTCATGACATCCGCTGTTGGCGACCGCGGCCTTGTAGAACTCCGGATGAAACAACAGAGCGCCCATCGCACTCTGCCCGCCGGCCGAGGTCCCGAAGATTCCCATGCGGGTGATGTCGTACCAGGGATGGCTGCTCGCATACGCTTTGTGCCACAGGATGCGATCCTCAAAGCCCGCATCCTTCAGGTTCTTCCAGGCCACGTTATGAAAGGCTTTCGATCGATTGTTAGTGCCCATGCCATCGATCTGCACCACAACGAATCCCAGCTCAGTCAACGGCTCCGCGTGGGTGGAGAATATCTTAGGCACAAATGATCCCTGCGGCCCTGCATAGATGTTCTCCACCACGGGATATCGCTTCTTCGGATCGAAGTTCGCCGGCTTCCACACCACGCCCCAGATCTCTGTCTTGCCGTCCCGTCCCAGCGCATGAAATGGTTCTGGCGCATGCCATCCGGCGGCCTTAAGCTTGTCGAGAGTCCCCCGTTCCAGCTCTGACACCAGAGAACAATCACTTGTGCGATGAACGGTAAGCACCGGAGGATCTTCCACTGTACTTACCAGGTCGAAATACAGTGTTCCGTCCTCTGAGTACGCGACCTTGTGATTGCCAGCGGAGGGTGTAAGCGATGTCAGGCCCGTTCCGTCAAAGCCAATGCGATAGGCATGCACGAAATAAGGGTCTTCCCCCGCGTTCATTCCGCTTGCTGAAAACCAGATCGTGCGTTTCTCTTCATCTATGCGATCGACAGACCGGACAACCCAATCGCCCCGCGTGATCTGGTTCTTCACGCTTCCGGTCCGGCCGTCCAACAGGTACAGATGCTCCCATCCGTCCCGCTCCGATGCCCAAAGGATCTCTTTCCCGTCAGCGAGATCGCGGCGATACTCCTTGCCTGTGTCCTGCTGCTCCGGGATCAGTGAACGATAGTCCACGAAGGTCTCGCTGGTCTCGTTCACAAGCGTCCGGGCAGCTCCGGTAGCGGCATCCACCTCGATCACGCGATAGACCTGATGTCCCCGCTGGTTGTACTCGAAGGTGAATCCACGGCAGTCCTGCCACCACCGTGCCTGCGAAAGCTCATACGGATTCGGGAATAGATCGTTCGCGATAGCGATCTGTTTCTCTGTGCTTACGTCGAATAACACTGGCTGCTGGAGATCCAGCACATCGCCCGGCTTGGCATACGGAATCTCCGGATAGAGAGGCTGCAGTTGCGTCGCGGGCGACGATTGCACAAATCGGATGGTGCGGTGATAACCGGGACGAATGCGGTAAACCACCAGCTTCGATGAGTCGGGGGACCAGGAGATGGTATCCAGATCGTAGTAATTTCCTTCTGACCCATCTGTGCTCAGGGCCAGGCGCTGTTTACCATCAGCACTGCGGACCATGAG
>NZ_JBFRCY010000623.1:0-4194 GCF_052113305.1 Terriglobus sp. YAF25 | reverse complement strand
ATCTCGGGTGATCGGCTGCATGCACTCGCCGATGACCCAGATGACCTGACCCGACAGCTCCAGCAACTCGCCGCCGCCGCGGGTGGAAACCCTTCGAATACAGTAATCGCCGTCGATGGCTTTCAGGATGGCAGCAAGCTTCCACCCAAGAGCACCATCGCCTATATCAAGGTGAACCCCGATCTCTTCTCCGCGGAGTATCGTGAGCCTCCCTTTGGCGGTGGCCGAGTCGAGGTCTACACCAAGCCCGGCCAAAGCGCCTATCACGGAGCGCTGTTTGCGACCAACGGAAGCCCGTGGATGAACGCACGCGATCCCTTCTCGACCAGCAAAGCGTCTCTTGGAAAGCAACGCTACGGCTTTGAGCTGACCGGGCCGATCCGTAAGAAGGGCAGCGACTTCGTCCTCGCACTGGAACATCGCAGCATTGACAACTTTGCCGTCGTAAACGCCTTTACGCTCGACAGCACAGGCAGCCCGGTCAGGACGGTAGGCAACGTCGCCACACCGCAGCGGCTGTGGATCGGCAGCGCCAAGATCGACTGGCAGCTCGGACCGAAGAACACCTTCATCGCCAGCTACAACGCCAACGTCAATCATCTGCAGAACCAGGGCGCCGGCGGAACCTCACTGGCCGAGACCGGTTACGACAGCCAGCAGTCTGAACACATGCTTCGCTTCAGCAATATCACGACTGCTTCTGTTCACCTGATGCACGAGGCCCGTGTGAGCCTGCGTTGGAACGGTGAGACCGACACGCCTGCTTCGAATGCAGTCGCCGTGCAGGTAGCAGGAGCCTTCACCGGCGGCGGTAACACCCTGGGGCCGCAGCATCGGCGCGAGCTCAATATGGAGATCCTCGACGACGCCATCCTCACAACCAAGAACCACACCCTGAAGATGGGCACGCAGTTGATGATCTATCGCGAGCGTCAGCAGCTGACAACCAACTTCAACGGCACCTATACCTTCGGCGGCGGCAGCGCTCCGGTGCTGAGTGCCGGTGGCAGCGCTGTAGCGGGACAGACCACAACCATCTCCGGGTTGGAGCAATACCGCCGCGCGCTATTGGGGTTACCAGGGGGAACGCCCACTGCATACAGCAACGTAGCCGGCTCGCCTGTGGTGAACTTCACGCTCGTGCAGGACGCGTTGTTTATTCAGGACGACTGGAATATTGGCCACGGAGTTCACGTCGCATCCGGCGTGCGCTACTACCTGCAGAACAATCCCGATACCTTCAGCTCCATCACACCGCGAATCGGCATCCTGTGGTCTCCGAATGCGAAGGGTACCTGGACACTGCATGGGCACTTCGGCATGTTCGCCGGCCGCTACAACAAGGGCGACCAATCCGAGGTGCAGCGCATGAACGGCATCGGTCCTGCCAACCTGAACATCTTCGAGATGCAGAACAGCGGACAGGGCAGGGCGAATGTTGTCTTCATCGGTGTCGACCAGCACTCGTATAAAAAAGTGCAGTTCTCTTTCGGCGGTGTCCGCGTCAATCTCCTCGACGATACCGACGACAACGAGTTCTCCAGCCCGCAGAGTTCGCGCACCAACGCGGGTGAACTGGCGCGGCGCACCAGCCAGCCGCTATGGAATGTCTTCGCCAACGGCACGCTCAAGCTGCCGGAGAAGCTGGAACTGAGCAGCACCTTCAACGGCCACGGCGGCAGCCACTACAACATCACCACCGGCTTCGATAACAACGGCGACGGCAACTTCAACGACCGCCCACAGTATGCCTCCGCGGGCACGCCGGGCGCGGTCTCCACGCAATGGGGCTGGCTCGTCGCTTCGGGAGGAACCGGTGCCTTCCAGCGCAATGCGGGCACCCTGCCCTGGACCCTGTATCTCGACACCAACCTGCAGCGCGCCTTCAAGCTGACACACAACGCCAAGGCAGAGCATCCGCAGACGCTGACGCTGAACGTGCGCTCGGCCAACATGATCAATCACAAGAACGTCACGTCTGTCGGAGGCGTGCTGGGCTCGCCGCTCTTCGGCGTACCGTATGCAGCGGATAACGGCCGTCGTGTCGAGGCTGGGTTGAGGTACGCGTTCTAAACAAGCACGACTTCTTGGGTAAACCACGACTCTGGGTGCCCCATCCATCGCGTATCGGGGTGAACCATTAGAGCGAAGCTCGAACCGGGTGGGAGCAGCGGGCTTCAGCCCGCCGATTTGAGAGGTCAAAAAACGACGGGCTTTAGCCCTGGGTTTTTATTCTGATAAACAAGAAGGTCCAGGGCTAAAGCCCATTCTTCCGAAGCTCATATCAGCGGGCTAAAGCCCGCTGCTCCCACCCAGTCGGAGTCATCTCTATCGCATTTGACTCACACAATCCTCGTTCTCGCCTAAAGAACGAACGTCGTCTCCTGACAAACCCGTGACAACTCATCACYCCTTTGTCATCCATCATGGGACGTGCGCGTAGCGAGAACAGCGCCGTACTTCGCCTGGATAGAACGCAGCATCCTCCTGCTCGCGGTGCTGTATCTCTCGTTCCACACACTGCCGCACGCCTGGAAACAGCTCAACACCGACTTCCCAAACTACTACCTCACAGCAAAACTAGTTGGCGAGCACACCGACATGGCGCGCGCGCAGGAGTGGGTGTGGCTGCAACGTCAGAAAGACCTTCACGCCATCCCCAACCCGCTGATCGCGCTTGTCCCCATCACGCCCTTCTCCACGCTCATCCTGTATCCCTTCACCGGCCTCGAGCCGCTTACAGCGAAACATGTGTGGATCGTCTGTAATCTGCTGTTGCTCATCCCCATCGCCTGGTTCTTGCGACGCCTGACCGGGCTTTCCTATACGCGTATCGCTCTGGCGTTCGCGTTGTCGCTGCCGCTGCATCGCAATCTGCTCGATGGCCAGTTCTATCTCCTGCTTCTCCTGCTCATCGTGGCTGCGCTCTGGTCGTATGTGGAAGGCCACGCCGCCGCCGCCGGAGCCCTGGTCGGCCTGGCGGCAGCATGCAAGATCTTTCCCGCTGTCCTGTTCATCCTCTTCTGGAGAAGGCGTGCCTGGAAGGCGCTGATCTCCGGCTTGCTTACGTGTGGTGCGTGTCTTGCCTTTGCGATCGCGATCTTCGGAACACAAATCCACCACGTCTATCTGCACGAGGTGCTGCCGGCAACGCTTCGCGGCGAGGTGCTGCCGCCCTATGCCACGGCCAGCGGATCGATCTCATCGCTGCTGCACTATCTCTTTCTCTCCGAGCCCGAGTGGAACCCACATCCGTGGCACACGTCTGTCACGGCGTACGCTGTCCTGCTGCCGCTGGTGCAGATGCTCCTCATGGCGCCGGTTGTTCTGCTGCTGGCATCCCGCAGGGAGAGCAGAGAGGTCGTTGTTCTGGAGTGGTGCACCCTGCTTTCGGCAGCGCTGACCGTCTCTACCATTCCGGCTTCGTACAACTTCGTCCTCATCGTGTTGCCTCTCTGCGTCCTGGCTGTGCGCGCCCTTGCGCAACAACGCTGCAGATGGCTATTCGTCATGCTGGTGGCCTTCGCTGTTATCGGGGCGCCCTTTCCCTCGGCGGGGCCGGGGCGTGGGCTCTCGATCCTGTTTTTCATGCCGCGCCTTCCCATCATGATGGCTGCCACTGCGGCGATGGTATTTCTGCTATGGAGGGAGAGAGAACCCTCCACCCGCTTCTGGACGCTGGAGAACCGCGTCTTTGCCGCTCTCTTCCTGCTCAGTGCCGGATTGACCGTGATGCGTACGCTCAAGCTGGAGACACTCGCCCGCACGGAAATGGCATATCGTCTACCGGCTGATCATGCCTTGGGATACCTGCGTTCCTCGCCGCAGAGTTCGGACGGCAAACTTCGATACATCGCGATGATGCCAATGGGCTATCGCCTGGTGACCGAAGACGGCATGACGCGCACCCACGATGAAGCAGGGATCGATGACCTCTCGTTTGCGGTGAACGGAAATGATGTCTGGGTGGAAAGGGCGCAGGCCCGGCAGTCAGTGATCGTGAGGCAGTCCGACTTCCGTCCGCTGGTTACCGGGGCACACGATCCGGCCTTTTCCGCTACCTCTGGAGCGGCTTATCTGCGCGATCATCTCGGTCGCGGACAACTCTGGCTTGCAGGGTCGTCGCAGCCGCTTACGCCGGAATCGCTCAATATCTACGAGGCCGCATTCCACTCGCGCGATCTGTATGCCGTC
>NZ_JBFRCY010000622.1:0-2816 GCF_052113305.1 Terriglobus sp. YAF25 | reverse complement strand
GCCATGGCCACGCCCAGCGGAGTGAGCGTATGCAGCACACGCACCGTGTCGCCATGTTCCGCGATCACCTCGTGCAGACGCTTGTAGCAGTGCGGGCTCTCATCCAGCCCACCGCCACGCAGCACTACACCTGATGCCTGCAGCCACTCCTGCATCATCTGCAGCGTCACCAGCCCGGGACGCTTACACTCCCCGGTCTTGCGGTCGTACACACCTGCCGCCTGCTTACGGCCCATCACTCGGCCCGCGCCGTGCACCGTGGAGTACAGCGCAGTCTTAGAGTCTGGAGAGTCCACACCCTCCAGAATCACCGACCGCTCTCCCATCGTGCCGCCGACAAAGCCCTTCTGCCCCGGAAACGCAGGCGTGGCGCCCTTACGGCAGACCCACATCTGCTTGCCCCCGTGCTCTTCCAGCCAGGCGAAGTTATGGTGGTTATGCACCTCTTCCACCACACTCGCACCCAGCAGACGCGCCACACGATCGCACACCCAGTCACGCCCCGCGTAGGCATAGGCTCCGCCCAACTGCATGGCGGCGACATACTGCGCTCCCAGGTCGCTGGTCACGTCCAGGAAGACAGGATCAACCATCATGCCGTCCTTCGCGCCTGCGGCCTTCAGGAACCACGTCGCAATGCCGTGGCCCAGGCCACGCGAGCCGAAGTGCACACCAACCCAAGCGCGGTCCTGCTCGTCGACAAACAGATCGACGTAGTGGTTGCCGCTGCCGATGGTACCCAACTGCGCCTGGGCCTTACGCTTCAGAGGCTTCGCGGCATCGGTATCCCAGCCGGGATGGCCGTCCTTCGCGAAGATCGCATGGTCCACGTCTTCGTTGTTCCTGCGACCGACACCGAAGGAGAGCGTATTCCACACGTCGTCCATGATGCGCGTGATGTTCTGCCGCACTTCACTGCCCGGAATATCCAGGCGCACGGCCTTGTTTCCGCACGCGATATCGAACCCGACAGCCGTAGGGCTGATGCGACCCTCGCTTGCGATCACTCCGCCAATTGGCACGCCGTAACCAAGATGTCCATCGGCCATCAGGGCCATATAGTCCGCGTGGCGGGCACAGACCTTTGCCTGCTCCAGCGTGTTCTCTTCATGCTTTCCCCATACCGGGATGTTGTCTACCAACTGCATTGCTGCTCTCCTTTCTGTCTGATCTCCGCGCCGAGCAAGCGCGGGAACAAGGCTGAGTCACCACCTCCGCGCGAATCGCGTTGGCGRCAAAGTAAAAGGCCCGGCTGTCGCCGGGCCTCGTCTGGTGCAGAGTTGAAGCGCAGACTTATGCCTGTGCTTCCTCTGTCGAAGCGGCGAGCTTGGTGGTCGCGACGGTCCAGTTGGACTCGCCGATCTTGAAGCGGGCAAAGCGGCGAACCGAGATATTCTCGCCAAGCTTGCCGATCTTCTGCGCGATAAGCTGCGCGATAGTCAGCGACTGTTCCTTGATGAAGGGCTGCTCCAGCAGGCAGACCTCCTCGTAGAATTTGGACATCTTGCCCTCGAGCATCTTCTCGATGATGTTGGCCGGCTTGCCGCTGGCGGCAGCCTGAGCGCGGTAGACTTCCTTCTCACGCTCGATGTCCTCAGCCGTAACCTCTTCCTTGCCGACGTAGCGAGGATCGGTTGCAGCGATGTGCATCGCGATGTCCTTCAGCAGTTCCTGGAAGTCGGTGGTAAGGGCAACGAAGTCGGACTCGCAGTTCAGCTCCAGCAGAACGCCGATCTTTCCGCCGGCGTGGATGTAGCTGCCCACCAGGCCCTCGTTGGTCGAGCGCGAAGCCTTCTTGGCCGCGGAAGCCATGCCGCGCTTACGCAGCACGACAAATGCCTCTTCCATATCGCCCTTGGCCTCCTGCAGCGCCTTCAGGCAGTCGCCCATGGGAGCGCCGCTCTTCTCGCGGAGTTCCTTTACCAGCTTTGCGTCGATCTTTGCAGTCTCAGTCGCCATGTTCCATTTCCCTTCTTTTCCGTTCAAATCTTCGTTGATCTGCCATCCCGCGCACATCAATATCCGGTTACGCGGCAGGCATACAAAAAGAGCGTGGTTGCCAATGAACCGGCAGCCACGCTCCCTTGTGAAAGTTCGTGATCTGCTTAGGCGCCGGCTTCGGCGGTAACCTCGGTCTCGCTCTCCGTCTTGCGGATGCCGCCACCCAGGGCAGCTTCCAGATCGACGGTCTCTTCTTCTTCAGCCGCAGCTTCCGGAGCAGCAACTACGACATCGCCCTCTTCGCCGTCGTCAGGGAGGAAGTGCGACTCGGTCTGAACCGGGGTCACATCCTGGTACTCGTCGGCAAACGCCTTGTCGCCAACCATCTGCACGCCCTCGTGGGCTGCGTCGGCGATCTTGGTGGTAAACAGACGGATGGCGCGCAGAGCGTCATCGTTGCCGGGGATGACGTAGTCAACCACGGTGGGGTCGCAGTTCGTGTCGACAACGGCTACTACCGGGATGCCCAGCTTGCGGGCCTCAGAGACGGCAATAGCTTCGTTGTTCGAGTCGACGATGAAGATCGCATCCGGCAGGCGACGCATGTTCTTGATGCCACGGAGATTGGCATGCAGGTGCTTGCGCTCGCGCTCCAGGCGGATGACTTCCTTCTTCGTCATCAGCTCATAACGGCCATCGGTCGACATCTCGTCCAGCTCCTGCAGACGCTTGACCGACTTCTGCACCGTAACCCAGTTCGTCAGCAGACCGCCAAGCCAGCGGTTGTTGATGAACGGCATACCGGCGCGCTCGGCTTCCTCAGCGATGGCGTCCTGCGCCTGGCGCTTGGTGCCGACGAACAGAACGGTCTTGCC
>NZ_JBFRCY010000621.1:0-4485 GCF_052113305.1 Terriglobus sp. YAF25 | reverse complement strand
CAAGGATGCTGTACTTCACCTGACCGTGGCAGCACAAGGAGCCGATCCGGATGTAGGGCGTCAGGCGCAGAGCATCCTCGTTCAGGTGGGGCGGTGAACCCCTCAACGGAGGGCCACGGGGTACCGCACACCGACTGAATGTTGTGAGAGCGGAGAGCCTGACGAAGTCAGCAATTCCTGCGAGTCACGGCAGCTGCCACACCCATAAAACAGAGGTCGGTTCAGGGCGCATATATTCCGCCGATGCTCGAACTGCGCTGCTGCCGATCAGCCCAGGATTGCCGGCGATCATGGCGATGTACTGCTTCCCATCGACCATATAGGTGATCGGGAAGGCGTTGGGCACGTCCTGGACGCGGGTCTCCCAAAGCACCTTTCCATCGCGGTCATCGAAGGCGCGGAAATAGCGGTCGGCAGAAGCAGAGAACAGCAGGCCGCCCGCGGTCGTGAGCTTCGCCGATGACTGCATCACGTGAGATTTGATGTCCATCGTAAATTCTTTACTTTTTAGATCGAAACCAACCATGCGATCCGGCGAATCTCCGCCCTTCCCGGTACAGACATCATTAATGGAGAGATAGTAGCGATTGGTGTTCGGATCGTAAGAGCCGGCCAGGTAGTTGCGGGCTCCATTGTTGCTCGGGCAGCGGCGTACTCCCTGGGGAAGCACTGGGGGAAGAAGCGTCTTGGCGCCGGTCTTCGGGTCGAAGGTGAAGATGTTCTGCGCGCCGGGATCGCGCCCGAAGAGCCATTGGCCGGTTGCGGCGTCCACTGCTTCAATCACGCCGGGCTTGCCGGCCGTGAGCACCGCCTTGCGCTGCTGCCCCTGCCACTCCACGGGAGCGATGATGCGCTCGAAGGCATAGTCCTGGTCATAGGTATCGTTGGGCAGGTACTGGTAATACCAGACGAGCTTTCCTGTGTCCGGATTGAGGGCCAGCGTGGACTCGACATAGAGCGAGTCGCCATGGGTGCCGCCGTCAGGATTGTAGGTGCCTCTGTCGATCGACGACCAGGGGAAGGGCGAGCCGACGCCCACATAGAGCAGGTTGAGGTCGCGGTCGTAGCTGGGTGGTATCCAGATCGATCCGCCCCATCGCTTATTGGCAGGCACGTTGTTCCATGTCTCGTCTCCTGGCTCGCCAGGCTGCGCAATGGTGTTGAAACGCCACAACTCCTTGCCGTTGTCGAGGCTGTACGCAGCGACAAAACAACTTGAGCCGCCGGGTGCGCAGCCACTGGCACCCATGATGACCTTGTTGTTGACGACCAAAGGACCGCCGTTATAAACGCGGTGGCTCTTGATGTAATCGTCAGTCGCTACGTCCCAGACCACCTTGCCCGTCTTTGTGTCCAGGGCAATGATGTGCATGTCCGTCGTGGGGAAGATGAGCTTGTCGCCGCCAATGGCGAGGGCCCGCTTGGTTCTGTAGAAGACATCGCGGTGGTACGAGGCAGGAATGTCGTGATGGAAACTCCAGAGGAGGTTCCCGTTGCGCGCATCGAGCGCCTGCACCGTCTCGCCGAAGTTCCAGACGTAGAGGATGCCGTCGTGTACCAGCGGCGTGAATTCGGTAAAGCCGGTGGAGTTCAGGCCCCAGGTCCATGCCACCTTCAAGTTCTTCACGTTGTCACGATTGATTTGGTTGAGCGGACTGTAGCCCCAGGCGTTGTAGGTGCGGCGCCACATCAGCCAGTCGGCGGGAGATGGATCGCGCAGCATCGCATCGGTGACGGGAGTGACCCCATCGAGCGGAGAGCTAAGCTGCTTCAGGTGCATCTGTGCAGCCGCATCGAGTCCGATTCCTGAGCGGTCCGTGATGTTCAGAATTTCGCGAGGGCCGTTGTTGCCATAGCGGCCACCAATCTGGTCCGGTACGCCCATCACTGCCGGTGCACTTGGGTTCGCCTGCCCGCTGAGGACCTCTCCGACAGGAGCCGGCGAGCCGGCGGTCAATGCCTGAGGCCGCCCTGGCGCCCCATTGCGCTGGAGGATGAACGCCAGTACGGCAAGGGCATCTTCACGGCTAAGCGATCCGGGACTCGTCAGGGGCATGGTCTCGGAGATCGTTCCGAATAGCTCAGCCACCGTCCTCGACTGCCACTGCGACTGGAAGGTATTGCCAGAGAGGGYCTGCGCGTTGAACGAGCCCTGTAGGTTCTCTCCATGGCAGGTGGCGCACTTCGCGCTATAGACGGCGGCTCCGTGTTCCGTCTGCGCTGTGCCTGCGCCGGAGGTGGCCTGCGCCGCCGCGGCGACCTGACCCATTGTGGCAGTTCCGTAAATCAAAAATCCCACTCCGCAGATCAACGCGGCAAGTGTCCGCATGCCAACCTCCTTCTCAAGCCATGTTTATCGCCAGAACTTTATGGCGCTCAATCCTAACAAGTAAACGCTTACTTGGGGTATATAGTGCTGTGGTCGAGTTCGGCTCCATCTTTTGCGAGGCGAGGCAGATGAAATGAAGATGAACATCATCGGCACTACTTCCCGCCGGCCAACCGCTGCTTTCGTCTGGGGCTTGAGCGGCGGTGTGCTCTCTGTTCGCCGTGAGGTTAGGGTGCAGGGCAATGCCTCGGGCGGCTTCAGCTCTGCCATCGACCTCTCGCTCGACCGCGCCGTCGGCTGGACTGACATCAACTTCATGGCGCCGGGTGCGATCTATGCCGATCCCACCTACGACGGCGATCGCTCTCCCGGCGGAACGCTGACCTACAACGCGCGGCGGCTGGTGATGCGCGAGGACATCCTCGCCGCACCGCTGTTCGCACTCTCTTTTCAAAACGGCGCCTCCATTGCAATGCTCGATCCCCACCCGCGTGGCGACTCGATCGAAGAGGAGACGAAGCTCACGAAGCTGGTGATGATCGACCCACGCATCCAGTTCGGCGCGATGGGCACGTGGCAGGCAGAAGATGGCGCAGTCCAGCTTGGCTTTCGCTACCCCTCCACCAGCACGGACTTCGGCGGTGGCCGGCCCGCCGGCGCCCGGCCTGTCACTTCGGAGACGCGCGCTTCTACCACTCCTGCGCCTCTGGCAACGTCCGGCACTCCGCCCGCCATGCGCTGGATACGCCGCTACCACCCCATCAGCGACCGCTTCACGCACACTTACGAGGTCCGCTTCCGCTTCGGTGAGAACGAGTCCTTCCGCGACGTGACGCGCGATGCCTGGCGCTGGGCGTGGAACACGCTAAATCCTCCCGTGCTGGACCTCGACGTTAATCTCGTTCGTCGCGTGCTGCTCGATCATCTGGAAGCAAATGCCATGACCATTGACGGCCGCACCGGCATGCCGTTCGTGCTCAATACGACGCAGGAGATGACGCAGTGGAACCGGACGATGATTGCCATGGGGTTTGTCGGCAAGAACCTTGAGTGCGCCGACCAGTTGCTGCAGGAGGGTGACCGCGACCACACCGAACGCGGCCGGAAGATGCGTGAGACCGGTCTCGCCATCATCGCGTCCAACATTACGGCGCTGCACTCCATTCCGCTTGAGGCAACGGGCTACGACCTCAGAACAGGCAAGCCGTGGGACCACATCTGGGTCGCGCCCTGGCTGCGCAACGCGACGGAAGATATGACCACACTGATGCACGCGTATCAACGTGAGCAGGCTCTAGGCCGCGAGCACCCGGAGTGGCTCGCGTGGGTCAAATCGTACTCCGACTGGCTCGTCGAGCAGCAGCGGCCCGACGGCTCGTACCCACGCCGTTGGAAGCCAGGCACGAATGAAGTCATGGAGCCGACCGGCACTAGCGGCTACAACGTCGTGCCGCTCTTCGTGCTGATGACGCAGATCACTGGCGACCCCAAATATCAGGCCACCGCCATTCGCGCGGCGGAGTATGTCTGGTCCACGTGGGGCACACGCGGGCTCTTCATCGGCGGCGCCAGCGACAACCCCAACATCACGGACAAAGAAGCGGGCATGTTGAGTCTAGAGGCCTACCTCGCACTCTACGATGCAACGAAAGACCCCAAATGGCTGGATCGTGCCAAAGCCGCCGGCAATTTCGCGGAAAGCTGGATCTGGATTTGGAACCTTCCCATGGCTGCCGATGCCGACGACGCGCAACTGCATTGGAAAAAGAGCGTGCCCACGGTTGGTCTGCAGGACATCACCGCGGCCAACACCGGCAGTACCGACGAATATCTCGACTGGGCCGTGCCGTCCTATGCCCGCCTCTACAAGGAGACTAGAGATCCGCACTATCTCGCTGTTGCGCGCGTGCTGCTGATGGACACTAAGTCCATGGTTGCGCTGCCGGGCCGGCAGTATGACATGAGAGGCCCTGGCTGGCAGCAGGAAAATTTCCGACTTGGCCCTGGTCCGAACGGCCGCGGCGTAGGCTCGCACCGGCACTGGCTGCCGTGGGTCTCCGCAAACCATCTGCACGGCATCGTCGGCCTGGACGACTACGATCCGGCCCTGTACAAACAACTCTCTGCAAGACCGGCCGCGAAGAGCACCGCGAAGG
>NZ_JBFRCY010000620.1:0-2818 GCF_052113305.1 Terriglobus sp. YAF25 | reverse complement strand
GTTACGGGACCATTTCAGGCAACCTTCGGTGTCTATCTCTCTAGAGTGAGCGAGCACTCGGCCGCCGGCGGCGCAGTTTTTGCTCATTCTCCGGGATGGAGCGATTTGCTTTGGAAATCCCGGACGTCGTACCTTAAAGGACACTCCCGATGCAGGCTGGAACGACGATGGGGAACCTGGTAAGTGCGATCGGAATTCGTGCGGAGGATGCCGTCTTGGTGGCCGAGCTGAAGGCAGGCTCGGAAGAAGCCTTCGCGCAACTGATCGGGCAGTACTCGCAGCCCATCTATTCTCTGATTGCCCGCAGCCTGCAGGATCCGGCTGACGCCGCCGACATCACCCAGGACGTCTTTATTAAAGTCTTCCGCAATATTGGAAGCTTTCATGGAGACTCTTCGCTGAGAACCTGGGTCTACCGGATTGCGCTGCATGAAGCAAGCAATCAGCGCCGCTGGTGGAAGCGACATAAGAAGCAGGAAGTCACCATCGATGGGGAGTTCGAATCGGACGACCCCGGAGAGACCTTCTACCTGCGGGATACGCTGGCTTCGCAAGCTGGATCGCCGTTCGATATGGCCATCCAGAGCGAGATGCGCGCCCGGGTGGAGGCAGCACTGCATGAGGTGCCGGAGTCGTTCCGGACGGTGCTGATCCTGCGCGAGATTGAAGGATTCGCCTATGACGAGATCGCCGAGATTCTCGACATCAACATGGGCACGGTAAAGAGTCGGTTGATGCGCGGACGCGCAGCGATGCGGCAGGCACTGGAAGCGCGCGAAGCTCTCGAATCCGAACAGAGAGCCGCCGCATCCAAACGAGCAACGGAGAAGTGGATGGAGGCTGCACGATGAATACGAACTGTGAACAGGTGCGCTCCCTCTTCTCGGACTATCTCGACGGAGCTCTTACCGGCCACGAGATGATGGATGTCAGCTCGCATCTTGAGAGCTGCAAAGCCTGCAAGGCGGAGTTCGCCGGCTGGCGCAGTGTGCAGCACAGCCTCGCCATGATCGGTACGGCCAAGGCTCCGGAGAACCTGGGCCTGAAGCTGCGGCTGGCCATCTCGCACGAAAAAGTTAAGAGCAACACGACCTGGAAGGATCGTCTGGAGCTGGCCTGGGCCAACACCCTCCGTCCGGTCGTGCTTCGTACCGCTGCCGGCCTGGCCTCCGCCACCATCATCGTCGGTGGCATGCTGGGCATGCTAACCGCGGTGACTCCTGCGGCGCAGTCGGTCATGGCCGATGACGACCTGGGCGCTTACACTCAGCCCCACTATAAGTATTCGGCTGCCAATATGGATGCCGTGTTGGTGGATGCGGACAATCCCGTCGTCGTCGAAGCCCTGCTGAACGCCCGTGGGCAGATCTATGACTACAGCATCGTCTCCGGAACGCTTTCGGCCGACGCCCGCCACAACCTGGAGCAGCGGCTGCTGGTAAGCGTCTACGAACCGGCCAAGGTCTTTGGAACCCCGGTGCGGAGCCGCATTATCCTTACCTTCTCCGGTATCTCGGTTCGAGGCTGATCCCCTCTCTTCAGTGCAGGGTCCGCTGACGTAGACTATTCCGGTACGTCAGACTGATCAGCCGTGTATTTAAACCGCATCATTTCGCTCGGATTGCTCTTCGCCCTGCCCCTGGCGGCAGCCGCACAACAATCGTCTTCCAGCTCGTCTTCGTCCCAGGCTCCGTCGGATTCCGCCTCGCAACAACCGGCTCAGACCGGCCCCTTGCGGCTGGGTGGCGTCGAGCGAGCCGGCTCCGGAATCCAACTGGAACCGAGCGAGTCGCTCTTCGATATTGGAGCGGCGTTGAATGCCTGCGGCTACGACGCAGACCTTACCAACTCTTCTCCAGTGCGCCAGAAGGTTCGCGACGACCTCAATGCTGCTCTGCAGGACAGCGCCGAAGCTCGCGATGCCCGCGACAAAGTTTGCGCCTACATTGCCGCCCACGACCTGGGCGATTCGACGCGGAATCTCTCGCAGTTCGCATCACTTGGCATCTATCTCAACCCTCCACCGGATCTGACGCCGATTACCGATCTGACCGAGTTGCCACCGGATGCCGCACAGGTGGTCGAAATCCTGCCGCTTCTGCGAACCTTTGCCGAGACGACGCAGCTCCACCTGATCTGGGTGCGCAACCGTCCGGAGTACGAAGAACTCATCGCCCGCATCCACGATCCGATGACCAAGGCCATTCTGGATTCGAACATCTATCTGCACCAGCCGGTTTCGAGCTACGATGRCCGCCGCTTCCTGGTCTTCATGGAGCCGATGTTCGCTCCGGCGGCGGTGAATGCGCGCGTCTACGGCCTGGACTATGTGGTGGTGTTCTCTCCCACACAGGGTGCAGAGGTACGGCTGGATGACGTTCGGCACATGTATCTGCACTACCTGGTAGAGCCGATGATCTATGCCCGGCCGCAGTCGATCGACCGGCTGACTCCGCTTTTGAAGACGGTGCAGGACGCTCCACTGGAGTTCATCTACAAGAACGACATGGTGGCGCTGACGACCGAGTGCATGATCAAGGCAATCGAAGYGCGGGTGATGGACGTTGGCTTCCCGAAGCCAAAGAAGCCGTCTCAGGTCAAACAGCGCAGCGACATGGAAAAGTATGAAGCAGACCTTACCGACTATGACCGCCGGGCAGAGGTCGTACGCCAGCGCCTGGTAGATCGCGATATGCGTCTCGGCTATGTGTTGACCGATTATCTCTATGGCAAGCTGGTTCAACTGGAGCACACCAACGAGGCGCTCAAAGACAGCATTGGTGAGATCGTCTACGGCATGGACGTGCAGCACCAGGTC
>NZ_JBFRCY010000619.1:0-2843 GCF_052113305.1 Terriglobus sp. YAF25 | reverse complement strand
CTGCACCCTTCTCTACGTCGGGGTCGCCGCCATCCTGACCGGCATCGTGCCCTGGCAGTCCATCGCGGGCGATGCTGCCCCGGTGGTGACGGCCCTCAAACGTATCAGCCTCACGCCGGAAGGCCATCACCTGCATTGGGTGCGTCTGGCCGTGCTTCTCGGAGCCATCGTCGGGATGATCTCCTCCATCCTCGTCTTCCAACTCGGTCAGGCCCGCGTCTGGTTCGCCATGTCGCGCGATCGCCTGCTGCCCGATATCTTCAGCAGCCTGAACCCGAAGTACCGCACCCCCGCCTTCGCGACCTGGTTCGCCGGCATCCTCGTAGCCATTCCATCGGGACTCTTCGACGTGGGCTCGTTCGCAGAGATGTCGAACATCGGCACCCTCTTCGCTTTCGTTCTGGTCTCAATCGGCGTGATCGTACTTCGCCGCCGCCAGCCGGAACGTCATCGAGGCTTCCGCGTTCCATTCGGCCCGGTCATTCCCGTCCTCAGCACTCTCTGCTGCYTGCTCCTGATGGCCGGCCTGCCGGCTATCACCTGGGTACGTTTCTTCGTGTGGCTGGTGATCGGGCTCTTTGTCTACTTCCTCTACAGCCGCAAGCGCAGCGAGTTCGCGCCCAAGCCAGAAACCGTCGCCACGCTGCAGGGAAGGTAATTACCATTACCTCCGCATGCTCTCCACTTAGAGCATTTTCCCTGTTATTGGGCATCCCGGAAGAAGAGTGCCGCGGCGTTTTCATTGCGGATAACGCCCATAGGTGCCGAAACCCTGCACTGCACCTACAGGGAAAATGCTCTATTGCCCGGTACACTAACAATCATGCCGCAACGGGCTTTGTATCCCCCCGATCTCGAACCGCGCGACTGGCTCCGCCGCCTGCCGAAGTGTGAGCTGCATCTGCATCTCGAGGGCACCATCGAGCCGGAGACCCTGGTCGAGCTCTCCCGCAGGCATGACACCACTCCCCTTACGCTGGAACAGGCCCGCGCACTCTACCGGTACGACAACTTCCTTGAGTTTCTGATGGCCTTCAAGGCCGTGACCGAACGCCTGCAGACACCGGAAGACTACGAGCTGATCACCTATAACATGGTGAGCGCGCTCGCCGCCCAGGGCGTCGTGCATGCCGAGGCTTACATCTCTTTCGGCATCATCTACTTCATCAAGCAACTCGAAGTCGAACCCTTCGTCGAGGGTATCGAACGCGGCCGTCTACGCGCTGAAAAGGACTTCGGCGTCACACTGCTCTGGATCATCGATGCCGTACGCCACTTCGGCGTAGAGGAAGCCGCCCGCGTCTTTCACAAAGCCGCCGAGCTGCGCGAGCGGTACCCCAGCATCGTGGGCATCGGCATCGGCGGTGACGAAGCGCGCGGCCCCGCCGATCAGTTCCGCGATCTCTATCTCGAAGCCAGAAAGGCCGGCCTGCGGCTGACGGCACACGCCGGCGAGTCAGTCGGCCCGCACAGCATCTGGTCCGCCATCAACATCGGCGCGGAACGCATCGGCCACGCTCTTACCGCCGCCCAGGATACGGAGCTCCTGGAAGTGCTCGCCGAAAAGCAGATCCCTCTGGAGTTGAACATCACCAGCAATCTGAAGACAGGCTGTTGCTCTTCGCTCGATTCCCACCCGGCACGCGACTACTTCCACTCCGGCCTGATGGTCACGCTCAATTCCGACGACCCGCCCATGTTCGGTGCCAACCTGCTGGACGAATACATCCTGGCCCACGAACAGCTCGAGTTCACCCTGGAACAGATGCGCGAACTCGCCGCCAACTCCGTAGAAGCCAGCTTCTTAGGCCCGGAACGGAAGCTTGCGCTGCTGCGGCAGGTGGAACAGTTCTAAATAGTTGAATAGTGGGAATAGTTGAATGGTTGAATAGAGCCGGTTGCACCACAAACCACCATTCAACTATTCAACGATTGAACCATTCAACTCGCGCCCGTTCAGGGAGCGGGAACCATCACTGCATTCGGATCCACCTTCGGGATTCCGAAGTGACCGCTCAGGTGGAGCAGGTCCAGGGGCCGGAGCTGGCACGAGATCGAGATGAAGCTCATCTGCCGCGGCTGACGGATCAGCACCGAAACATCATCGATCTGCGCTCCGCTGAAGTGCATCCACAAGTCAGTTCCGGTTCCAGGGTCACGCTGATTGGCATTTACCAGGTGCTTCCATCCAGCAGCCCTGTATTCGGCGGCCACCGACGCCATCTGCTGCGGGTCGTAGCCGATCTCGTCGCGGAAGTGATAGTTGGTAACTGTAATTCCGTGAATCGCTGCGGCAGCCTGGCGGGCGTCTTCATCCGCCAGCAGCGAGTCCGCGGAATCCAGCATCGCCTTGTCGAAGCTGAAGCTGGAGCGCGATCCGGACGAACCCATCAGCTCCACACCCTCAGGGATACGGTTCATCAGCGGTTGCTGTGCGCCGGCATTGGCGCTAAATGACACAGCCAGCAACGGTAACACTAGAAAACGAAGCCAGGAACGCATCTTCATCACCTTCTTAAGAACCCGAAGTTGACGAGTTGGTTACTCATGGATAGAAAATTTCCCCGGAAACTAAGGCTTTCTGCAAGCCATGCCGATGGTGCGTTATGATGCATGGCATGAAGCCGTTTGGAAAGCGCCGCATTTTTGGCACAAGGCTCGATAAGATTCCTGCCGTAGTGATTGAATCTCTACCCAGCAGCGAGCCCTCGCGCTCGCGCGTGTTGAAAACCGTCGGCTGGGTCTCCGCCGGCCTCGGCGCCGTTGCTCTGGGCCTCTTCGTAGGCCGCGAATTGCGCCAGCGTTACAAGTTCAATCGCCGCACCCCCTACGACGCCYACTCG
>NZ_JBFRCY010000618.1:0-2847 GCF_052113305.1 Terriglobus sp. YAF25 | reverse complement strand
CATAGAAGGTCTCGACGATGCGGGCTTCGTAGGGGAAGCTCATCGTCAGGTAAGGATCATCCCAGCGGCCGAGGACTCCCATGCGGCGGAACTGTGAGCGTTGCAGATCCACGTACTTCTGCGCGTAGTCGCGGCACTGCTGGCGGACGGTAACAGCATCCATTTCCAACTTCTTACGGCCAAGCTGCTCATCGACCTTGATCTCGATGGGCAGGCCGTGACAGTCCCAGCCGGGCACATAGGGGGAGTCGAAACCCGTCATCGTCTTGGATTTAACGACGAAGTCCTTGATGCACTTATTCAGCGCATGGCCCAGATGGATAGCGCCATTGGCGTATGGCGGGCCGTCATGCAGAATGTACTTCGGCGCGCCGGCGCGGGCGGCACGAATCTGTCCATAGAGGTCGTTTTCGTTCCACTTCTGGAGGCGTGCTGGTTCGTTCTGCGGAAGGCCGGCCTTCATGGGGAAGGCGGTCTGGGGCAGGTTCAGGGTAGACTTCAACGGCTTCTGCGCGGGCGAATCTGACATGCTTTTTCCTGAGTTGGTACGCGAGGTCACCAAAAGATCATTTTACTTTGTCAGGGCATTGCAGCCGTATACCCGGATGTGGTTCCATGCGTCAAAGAAAGTGACTGCGCGCCTGGGAAAACCTCTGTAAACTAGGAGCGGAGCCAGACGCTGAACGCGACGTGGCAGGAACCGGCAACAGACCGGGAGATGTAGTCCACCAACGGCGCGAGAATTTGGAAGAAGGGTGTGGGCGCAATACGGCCCGCAGGCCAGGTTTGCGAAGCAGCTTATGGCGAATACTGTTTTGACGCCACCGGGACTCGATCCTAAGAACGATGGTCAGTTCGACGCCCGTAAGAGCGCCGAGCCTATTTTCGGGACAGAACTCCAGAATACGGAAGAAAACGTGTTTACCTCGCTATGGGCGAGTCTGAAGGACGTCTTCTTCCCTGAGAAGCTGCCTCCGCTCCAATTGCAATCAAAGCCGATTGCGGTCGTCGACCGCATGAAGGTCAAACGTGATCCCAAGTCCACAGCTATAGCAGCGGTGGTGCATGTGCTGGTGATCCTTGCCATCGTCTGGATTGTGAAAAACAAGGTCGTCCAGATCATGGCGAAGCCCCTCGTCAGCAACGTCGACATGTCGAAGGTGCCTCCGCCCGTCTCGCTGAAGGCAGCGGAACGCATGGGCGGCGGCGGCGGTCAGCGTGGCCCAACGCCGGTCACTAAAGGCGCTCTTCCGAAGTTTGCCGACCAGCAGATTGTTCCGCCGAACAAGCCTCCTCTCGTAGAGCCAAAGATCAAGATCGAGCCGACAATTGAAGTCCAGAAGGACCTAAAGATGTCGAATGTGAATATGCCGAACTTCGGTATGCCGAACGCTCCGGCAGTCGGAGTCTCCTCGCTCGGCAACGGCTCCGGAACCGGCATTGGGTCCGGCAACGGATCGGGTCTCGGACCGGGATCGGGTGGAAACTACGGTGGCGGTGTCAAAAGGATCGGCAATGGTGTTCTCGCACCGCAGTTGATCTACGGCCCGGAACCTGAGTTCAGCGAAGAAGCCCGTAAGGCCAAGTTCCAGGGCGAAGTCATTGTTAGCCTGATCGTTGATACTCAGGGACGCCCGCAACGCGTCCGTGTGCCGCGTCCGGTTGGCATGGGACTGGACGACAAGGCAATCGAAGCTGTACGGCAATACCGCTTCAAGCCTGCTACCGAGAACGGTGTACCCGTTGCGGTAGAGCTGGCGGTCGCCGTGAACTTCCAGATCTTCTAACAGAACCTCTGTTGTGACAGCATAGCCCGGGATAATCCCCGGGCTATGCTGTTTGCGGAGCTGCCCGCAATGCAGGCAGCTGCTATCGCGGCGCCTTGATCATGCTGCATTGCTGTGACGTTGGGGATGCTTCAAATAGTCTGCGGCCCGTTTGAGGTCCGCAACAAGGATCTCCCGGCTGCGATGCCGGTCTTCATCCGTTCGCGCTCGAAGGACTGCCGAGGGATGTAAGGTCGCGATAATCGGAGGTAGCCCCTTTACCTGTTCAATCTCTCCATGCGCCTGTGTGAGCCTGAACTTTGAGCCGAGTAACGACTGCGCGGCAACGGCGCCCAGGCAGACAATCAATCGCGGCTGCACCGTCTCCAGTTCGGCCTGTAGCCATGGCCGGCAGGCCCGGATCTCCTGCATGCCGGGCTTCTTGTGGATGCGAAGCTTTCCGCGAGGCTCCCACTTGAAGTGCTTGACGGTATTGGTGACGTATACGGCGTGGCGATCGATCCGTGCYTCATCGAGACACTGATCGAGCAATTTGCCGGCAGGGCCAACAAACGGACGTCCTTGCCTGTCCTCCTGATCGCCCGGCTGTTCGCCGATCATCATCATCGCCACCTTCGGTCGCGTGGCGTCCTCGCGAGTTTCCAGCTCGCCGAATACGGCCTGGGTCGCATGGCGATAGAGATCGCATCCGTGGCATTGTTGTACCGCCTGACGAAGCACAGGCAGGCTGCGATCTTCGGGAACGAACGCAGCAGCACCTTCGGTAGTAATCTTCGGCATCGGGCATCTCTCCTTGCCGGAGATTAGATGTCGTGTGCCTGGTGGCCGTTGTCATCGGCATCCTGACGGTAAATACACGAATGCCCGGCGATGTGCCGGGCATTCGTGATTGAATCCGTAGTTAGACGTACTTTCGAAGATCAAGACCGAGCTTGTACTCTTCTTTGTCAGCCTCGATCTCGTCCCAGGTCACACTGCGGCCTGTCTCAGCAGCTTTGCGCGCCAACATGCAACTGCGGGCGCTCTCTACGCCCATGCAACTGCGGGCGCTCTCTACGCC
>NZ_JBFRCY010000617.1:0-7082 GCF_052113305.1 Terriglobus sp. YAF25 | reverse complement strand
CAATTACCCCGCAAATACGAGACGTCTCAATTTATTTGGGGCGATTTAGCACGCCTAAATCAAAACGATTTTTCTTGACGATCGATATTTAGTTCAAATACCGTCTCGTCCATCTCGAAACTATTTTTCTATCGAAACGGGCCTGCCGGTCTTTTCAATCTCCGCAGAGAGGGTTTCTGTCCGATGCTTCGTATTTTTGTGCGTTTTCTAACGTTGTTTGTGCTGTTCAGTAGTTCCCTGGGGGCTGCCTTCGCCCAGGGTGGTGAGGGTGCCATCTCCGGAGCGGTGACGGATCCAACGGGTGCCATTGTCCCGAGCGCGACGGTCGTCGCCCATAACACCGCTACTGGTGTGGACACGACGCGAACCACGACCGGCGACGGTGTCTATAACGTCGCCCCACTGGTACCGGGCACCTATACGCTGACGGTTACCGCCACCGGTTTCAGCACCTTCCGGCAAGAGAATATTCAGGTTAATGCACTGGCAAACATCGGTCTGAATGTTGCGCTCAAGGTCGGTAATCAAGGTGAGACGGTGACGATCACCGATGCGCCCCCAATGATYGAAACGACCAATGCCACGATCGGCGGAACTATCGACAACAAGCTGTATACCGCACTGCCGATCATGATTACCGGCCTGCAGCAGCGGGATATCACCCAGTTCTCAAACCTGCTGCCCGGCGCGCAGGTTCCTGCAGGAGGCCGCTCCTCGATCATCGGCGGAACAGGACAGCGGCTGGGCGAGCTGTACGTCGATGGCTTGCCGATTACGACGCTGTCACAACAGGGCGACAACCGGCCAGTCTTTAATATCGTGCCCCTGGAGGCCATCGACCAGGTAAAAGTTGTGACGTCCGGATTCTCCGCGGAGTATCAAGGCGCGGGCCTTGAGAACTACAACACCAAGAGTGGCGGCAACAAGTACCACGGATCGATCTTTGGCTACTTTCGCAACACGGTCTTCGATGCCTGGACCTTCAGCACCAAGCCAGGATCTCCTGGTAACCAGCAGACTGTCGTGGTGAATGGAGTTGCCACGAAGGTGGATGGGCCGAAGACGCCGGAGCATCAGGTTGAGACAGGCTTTGCAGTGGGTGGTCCCATCAAGATTCCGCATCTCATCGATGGCCATGACAAGTTGTTCTTCTTTGCCACGTATGACAAGTTCCATTCCAGCCAGGGAGTAAATCCCAGCGCGAGCACGATTCCGACCACGATGCAGAAGTATCTGCCCGCTCCCACTGTTGATACGACGGGCACCATTACCAATAACTATCTCGGAGGTGTCCCTGCGGGGTATGACAACTGGATGTACTCAGGGCGTATTGATTACATTGTTTCTCCGAAGCAAACGCTGATCATGGTGGTTACTGGCGGTAACCGGCATGCGGTTCCATACACCTCCACCACTGCGAATCTACCAGTTCCTTATCTGGCCACCACTATGTCGACCGTTGCCGGGCACTGGGCCTCGCTTGAGGACAACTACGTCATTACCGGCAACTTGGTGAATCAGTTCAAGTATGGCTTCATGAACTTCGGTGGCCCTCCTGTACGCAATATCACTCAGGGGAACCCACTCTATTCCGCGACGGCTGCAGGGATCAGTGGCCTGCCGGCAGGCCAGGCCTCGGAGAACTTCCCAAACACCAGCTTCGCCGGCACCAATGCGCCGGCCGCGTGGGTAGGCAATACACCGACGACGACGAATGTCTCGGAGACCTATACCCTCAAGGACAACCTGTCCTGGTTGCACAGCGCACACTCCTTCAACTTCGGTTTCCAGTATCAGTGGCTTGAGAACAACTCCAGCGTTGCGGACGGAGCTTCTCAACCGATGACACTGAACTGGAGCACAAATGAGACGGCAAATCTGTCGGGCAGCAGCTATGCGACAAATACGGGATACTCCTACTCCAGCTTCATGATCGGTGCGGTGGGAAGCTCCTCAATCACGCAACAGGCCTTCAGTGTTGTGGGCGGACGTTTCCATCCCTGGGCGGCCTATGGACAAGATGACTGGAGAATTCGCAAAGATCTTACGCTCAATATCGGTCYGCGGTATGACTATCTGCCCACCTACCGCGAGGTAATGGACCGTTGGTCGTTCCTGAATCCGAATATCCAGAACCCCGTCACGGGAAATATGGGAGCACTGCAGTTCGCGGGAAACCGTGCGGGCGGATTGCCTGTGAGCTGCAACTGCAGCACGCCCGTAGATACACATAAAACGAACTTCGGACCGCGCTTCGGTCTGGCATGGACGATCAATGACAAGACCGTAGTGCGTGGAGGCTTCGGCCTACTGTACTCCCATGCAGGCGGTACCGGTGGAGCCGGTGGCGCTGGCACCGGAACGGGCCAGCTCGGTTTCACCTCCGCGGTCTCGCTTACGGATAGCACTGCCGGGCCGGCCTTCTATCTCAATCGCGCCAACTCAAACTGGGGTGGACAGGGATATGTTCTTCCCGCTCCCGCAACGATTACGGCGACGAGCCAGACCCTGGGCACGGGGTATTACGTTTGTTCGGGACAGAACTTCACACCTTGCAATGGTGCTTCGGGCACCTCAGCGGGCAACGGCAGCGGTATCTCTTATCCGGATAGGTATCTGGGAGGACGTGCTCCCGTCTTCAACTTCTGGAACTTCGGTCTGCAGCGGGAGATTACCTCAAGCATCACCGTTACTGCGAACTACGTCGGCAGCCAGAGCCACTTCCTGGCGGGCGCCAGCAATATTCGTGGTCTGCAATCAGGCCAGGTGCCGGCATCGTATCTCGCCTCGGTCGGCGCGGCGGACTGCAGCCAGACACCAGGGACAACTGCTTTCAACTCCTGCCTCAACCTGCCTGCAACGACAGCAAATCTTGCATTAGCACAGACCCGTAGTGGTGTAGCCCTGGCGGCGCCATACTCCGGATATACCGCTGCAGCGGCAGTCAACTCCAATGCAACCATCGCTCATATGCTCACCTGGATGCCGCAGTATTCCGGTACCTCGGACCCTTGGGGCAATGTAGCGAATGCCAACTATCATGCCTTTCAGCTCAGTGTGAGTCATCGCGCGGCACACGGTCTGACGTTGAATGTGAACTACACCTACTCGAAGAATATTGACGATGCCGGAACCGCCCGATCCGGTTGGGATCTTCCTGCCGCAGTGACATCGACGGGCAAGGCGTGGAAGCAGAACGCGATCGATCGCTCACTCTCGATCAATTCACAACCGCAGAACCTGAGCGTCTTCGGTGTTTATGAGTTGCCGTTCGGTAAAGGCAAGATCGGTGGGAATAACTTCTTGGTTCGGGCACTGCTTGGCGGATGGCAGACGGGAGATATCTTCCAGTACTCCTCCGGTATCGCGTTGCCAATTGTTGGTTCCTGCAATACGCAACAGAATATCGGCCAGGGTACCTGCATGCCCGACTACAACCCGGCATTCAGTGGGTCAGTACGCACCAGCGATGGTTGGGGTAAGGGCGTGACGGCGGCGACGCTGGGAACCAAGTCCTATTTGAACGGCTACATCTCCACCACGAACTCAGGTGTGGGCGCCGGCAGTATTGCCTGCGCTTCGTCGAACGGTGCGTTCTGCAACGCTGGAAACGCGAAGATTGGAAACCTGACTCGCGTCGGAGCCTACGGCCTCCGTGGTCCCAGCATCTACCGTCTCACCTCAAATGTTCGTCGCACGTTTGACTTCAATGATCGGGTGAAATTCATCTTTGGAGTCGATTGCCAGAATGTCACCAATCACACGACCTTCGGCAATAATGCTGCGAACAGCCAGATTGGTGTAAACGTCAACAGCTCGACCTTCGGTACGTTGAACTTCGCCAGCGCGGATTCCCGAGCCTTCCAGTTCTCCGGCCGGTTGACCTTCTAAACTGCTTTGTCGATGGAATGGATCAATTCATCGAGCTTGAGATTGATGGCTCTCGCGTCGCGATTCTGTGTATTTTGAATCAGGAAAACCATGATGAAGGTGACGATCGTTGTGCCGGTATTGATGACGAGCTGCCAGGTGTCGGAGTAGTGGAAGAGGGGACCGGTGGCCGCCCAACCGGCAATCACGAGTACCGCCGCCAAAAAGGCCCATTTCGATCCCACCCAAGCGGATGCCTTCGCCGAGAACTGCCCAAAGGCATCGCCGGTTGCTGAAGGTTTAACATTCGTCGATTCGCGAACGGCAGCGTTTACCTTTTGAACTGTCTGATCTACCGACATGCACTGCTCCCACCAAAAGCTACAAGCAAAGACGTGAGAGACGTATGTACGGGTTGGCTGGCGGTGGTACTGACAGGACGTCACGACTGTCGGCCGTCAAGCTCCTCGATCTTCAAACTGAGGATGTCAGTAGCGAATAGAAGGCGAAAATGTCACAATAGCGGAGATGCCGGAGAACTTAGGTGGCGAAAACGATCCGGCGTCAGATTCGTGAAGAACTGAATCTGACGGCCTCAGCCGGGGTTGCTCCGAATAAGTTCCTGGCGAAGATTGCCTCCGACTGGAAGAAGCCCGATGGACTCTTCGTGATTCAACCGCATGAGGTCCAGGCATTTCTGCTTTCACTGCCGATCGGGCGAATTCCCGGCGTAGGCAAAGTGACGGAGGCGCGGATGACGGAGCTTGGAGTGAAGACCGTCGGCGACGTTCATGCGATGGAGATCGCGACGCTGGAGGCGTACTTCGGCCGCTGGGGTGCGCGCCTGTATGAGCTCTCTCGCGGTATCGATCACAACCCTGTCATGCCGAACCGGGTCCGCAAGCAGATCTCTGCTGAAGACACCTTTCCGGACGATGTTCCTCTGGCGGAGTGCGACGCGCACATTCGCAGGCTGGCAGAGAAGGTGTGGATTGCCTCGCGGGAAAATGTGCGTGGGGCAAAGACCGTCGTCTTGAAGCTGAAGACCAAAGAGTTCAACACTCTGACCCGGAGCCTGACCTCGCAGATACCTCCGGCATCGTGCGAAGAGGTGACGAGCATCGCACTGCGATTATGCGAACGTGTCGCGCTCCCGCCACAACAGCTCTATCGCCTGGTTGGAGTAGGTCTCAGCAACTTTCAGGACGAAATGATGGAAGTGGAGTCTCCTCTGTTCTCCGGGATCGAGGAGTAACTATTCGGTTGCCTGTTTCATCAGGTCGAGTGCTGTCTGAACAATCTTGTTCTCGGCGCAGCCGGGTTTGAGACGGGAGTCGATCACCTGGAAGGAGAGATGGCTGTAGGCATCGTCCGAATAGATATAGCCGGAGTTTGCCCTGCCGTTGGTCAGTGTGGAGACGATGAGATTGTTGACCGGAGCGGTCTCTTTCAGCTTGAGGCCGATGTTGGTGTAAACCTCGCCGTCCACTCCGGTGATATAGATATCGCCGATGCGGAGCAGGCTTACCGTCATGCTGACGTCTGGTCCGTCTTTATAAGGTGGCATGGCATTTTCGCGGACGGGGTTGTCGATATCGGTGCGGTCGCGGCCTGGGCAGGAGATGAGTTGTTGACCGCCCCAGAGGCGGGCCTCCGGGACAGGCTTGATCTCGTGCCGCATCAAATAGAGAGTCTTCTCGGCGAGCAGAACTCCCATCATGGTGACATTGGCTCCGGTGCGGGCAACTGCTTTGCGGTACGCCRACACATTCTGATCAGGAACTGCTTTGAGATTCGCAACGGCGTTTGCCTGATTGAAGTTGGGTGTCGGGGCCGGAGGCGGCGGAGGTGCASCGRTGGTCTCGGTTCCCGGAGCGTTGTCTCGGCGGAAGGCGGTGAGCTGGGTTTCACGCAGCAGCGGGTTCTGATCGCCCGAGGTTCCCTGGGTAAAGATCGCAACGGTTTTATGGTCGAAGTGTTCTTCGATGGCGCGTGAAGCTTCGCCGGGAAAGTCGGCGCTGACGACGCCGGAGAGATAGAAGTTGATGGGATGCATCCCGTAGTTCATGTACACGCCGATGGGGATGTAGTCGGGCCCGATGAACTCAATGACGGAGAGCGTTTTATCGGAGACGCCCTGCGGATTCGGTTCCTGCCGCCATTCCAGCTTGCTGTTGAAGAGATCGCGATTGATGTTCAGATCAACGGTGGAGCGGGCATAGCCGACCGTAGCGGGAGCGAGCTTTAACTTTGCTTCGGTTACGGCTTTGACGATACCTGCGGTGACGATCTCGGGCGAGGGCGATCCACCGGAGAGACTGGTAGACCCGCTATGGGTGTGAGTGGCCGCGATGAGGATGTTCTGCTTTGGGCATCCCGTGATCGAGACGATCTGCGGCAGGGAAGCATCGTAGACGTCTTTGCGCATGTTGATCTGATCGATGCCAACCAGCACGGCGCAACTGTTGCCGGATGTGACCATGATGGCGCGGGCAAAGAGAGGGTCGCGGATGATGTCGCTCTTGAAAAGCAGCTCGCCGGGCTTCGGCGTGATGTCTGCCACGGCGGCGCCGGCACGCAGCGTATGTGGCTGCGCCTGAGCCATGCCCGCGATGGTTGAAACACAAGGAATCGCTATTGCTCCAAGGAGGAGCAGCTTCTGCGCAGCTTGGCTTCTGGACGGCATCCCTTCTCCAATCTGGTTCTCAGGTGAAACGTACAGCGACACTTATAGACCCGGCAGACCGAGGCCGATCCGTACTGACAGGAATGATTCCGGACGCGAGAAGGCTATAGCACGGGGAGGACGTTACACAACCGGCATCTCTCCGCCCGTTGCTACTGCTGAGCTCTGTGAAACTCCATGAACCAGTTTGTCTCCCAGGTCTCGCCGCCGTCCTCGGAGAATGCCTGTTGCCATTTTGCGGAGTTCTCAGAGATGTCAAACCAGCGGAAGCGGATGACAATCGGCCGGCCCTCGAAGGCGTCGTTCGCAAAAAACGTTCCGACGCCGTTCTGAAAGCTGCCCACGACCGGAACATCCAGGTGTCCTGGATTACGGTCGTCGAGCCACCATATGCTCCATGTCTTCTTTTTCGGATCGAAGGATCGCAGAGTCACAGCCTTGTAGGGAGCACCGGGCACGTGCATCACATTCTCGTCGACGTTGGCATGCCCGGAAAGAAGAGACTGCATCACGCAGGTTCCGGAGA
>NZ_JBFRCY010000616.1:0-2853 GCF_052113305.1 Terriglobus sp. YAF25 | reverse complement strand
CCATCGAGCAACCGGTTGATCCTCTGTACTCGATGGAAGACGCTGCCGCAACGATCGAACTCTTCCGGCCAATGCAGTTGCACGAGCGCCAGGCTCTCAACGGCTCCACGGCAACAGAGGGATTTGCGGTCACGCCCTATGGCGCCGGACACATGCTGGGTTCGACCTGCGTTCTGATGGAAGGTACTGAGAACGGGAAGACGACGCGCGTGCTCTTCTCGGGCGACGTCGGCCGCGTCAGTCTGCCGATTATCAAAGACCCCGAGTCCGCCCCGGCCGCCGACTATCTGATCATGGAGAGCACCTATGGCAACCGCCTGCACCAGCCCATCGGACCGGTAAAGAACAAGCTGGCTGCTCTCATCAAGCGCACGGTTCAACGAGGCGGGCATGTCGTGATGCCTGCCTTTGCCGTAGGACGTTCCCAGCAGGTGGTCATGATGCTGCATGAGTTGATGCAGGAGAAGAAGATTCCCGAGCTTCCGATCTTTCTCGACAGTCCTTTGGCGACTACCGTAACCCAGGTCTTCGAAAAACACACAGAGGAGTGGGATGCAGACTTAGCGACCTTTGCTGAGTTGACTACTCCTTTCGCCTGGAAGCAGATGAGCTATACCCAGACGGTGCAGGAGAGTAAGGCGCTGAACCAGATGCACATGCCGTTCATCGTGATCTCGGCCTCAGGAATGTGCGAGGCCGGCCGTGTGCTGCATCATCTGCGCAACTCCATCGAAGATCCCCGCAACCTGATCCTGTTGACCGGCTATCAGGCGGAAAACACCCTGGGCCGCCGCATCGAGCGTCGCGAACCTGAGGTCCGCATCTTCGGCGAATGGATGCGTCTGCGCGCCGAGGTCGATTCGATCGGCGAGCTGAGCGGTCACGCCGATCAAAAGGAGCTTCTGGACTGGATGGAACCGGTCACGAAGACGCTGAAAAAGGTCTTTCTGGTCCATGGCGAGCCTGAGGCACAGCAGGAACTCAAGGCCGAGATCGAGAAACGCTACCGGCTGCCGGTGGAGATTCCGGCACGCGGCGATCAATACGTGCTTGAATAGGGAGGCGTCGTCCGGTTCAATAGAAAGCAGAGGTCGCTCGCTTGCCGCGCATTCACTTCCACCAACAACTCGCTGCGTTGAAGGATAAGCTGCTTGCTATGGCAGCCCTGGCGCATCAGGTGCTGGAGTACTCGGTGACGGCCTATGTCAACGGCGACATGTCGCTCTGCGCCCACGTTCTGGAGATTGAAGCTGCGATCAATGCCGCCGAGCGGGAGGTGGACGAGATGGCGTACGAACTGCTCAGCCGTGAGCAGCCGATGGCGATCGATCTCCGCTTCATCCTTTCGGTAATCAAGATTAATGGAGATCTGGAGCGAATCGGCGACCAGAGCGTCAATATCGCTCAGCGTGCGCGTACGTTGGACGGCCTACCGCGCATCACTCTGCCGGTGGATATCGTCCGCATGGGGGAACACGCCGGGAAGATGACCCAGTTGGCAATCCAGGCGCTGGTGGAGGGCGATGCCGCCATCGCCGACCAGGTGCTTGCCATGGACGACGAGATGGACCTCATGAACCGCGAGGTCCAGGATGTGATGGTGGAGCTCATGCAGGAGAAGCCTGAGACCACCGATTACGCCCTGAACGCCATCATTATTGCCCGGAACCTCGAACGGAGCGGGGACCACGCCACCAATATCGCAGAGGACGTCATCTTCTGGGTCCGAGGTTCCGACGTACGGCATAAGTTTGCCCTGGCCGACGCGGACTAGAGCATTTTCCTTTTGTGGCGAGGATGAATCTCACCGCGCGGATGCAGATTCGCCGCTTCACACGCCTGACGAACGCCTTTTCAAAGAAGATGGAGAACCATGAGGCTGCGGTGGCTCTCCAGTTGATGCACTACAACTTTTGCCGGGAGCATAAGACTCTGCGTATCACCCCGGCGATGGAAGCTGTTATCGCTGGTCATGTTTGGGAGATTGAGGAGTTGGTGGCCATGCTGCCTGAGCCGGGAGCAAAGAAGCGCGGGTCTTACAAGAAGCGGTCCGCGTAGTAGCATTGGCGGCATGACGAGACGGGAGATTGGGTTCCTCATAATTGGAATTGGCTTGGGACTGCTATTTTCCCTGGCAGTGACCCTCGAAGTCATGCTGACACTCCGTAATGGCAGTACACTGTCCGCCTTCAGCATCGACAAGGTAATCCTGATATTTCCGATTGCCCTGCTGATAGTGGGTTTGGCCGTGGTGGTCTACCGCAAAAAGTCGGAGCGGATTTCAAACTGAGGTACTACCGGAAAACGCTCTAACTTGACTCCGCCCCGCCACCTCGATAGCCTTAACATTATGCAGACAGCGAAAAATGCGTGTTGTTGTCCCGTCTGCTGCTGGGTGTGACGCTTCCGTCCTTTGAGTATTTCTCCGCAGCCAGCGCCCGCGTTCCAATCGCGGGCTTTGTTATTGAAAGCTTCAAGAAATTCTTCTAACCCACCGATTCGAGGAAACTTAGCAACGCCATGATGTCGCCCGATGCAGTGCAGACCGCTCCCGTAAAAGAGACCAAGGCCCAGAAGTCTGAGCGCTTGAAACTAGCCAAGAACCCGTGGGAGTCTTGGTCGGACGTGGAGGCGTTTGCGAAGGCCGGTTCTGCTTCGGTTGCCTCGGAGTGGTCCGGGCTCTACTTCAAGTGGTGGGGAATCTATACCCAGGGCGACGGAATCGGAGCCGTAGGCGGCGTCGGAGGCGAGGGTAAAGCCACCGAATACTTCATGATGCGTATCGCCGTCCCCGCCGGCTTCCTGACCAGCAAGCAGGCGCGGGTTGTTGCCGACCTGACGAAGAAATATGCC
>NZ_JBFRCY010000615.1:0-5062 GCF_052113305.1 Terriglobus sp. YAF25 | reverse complement strand
CCATGCCGACTTCGAGTGTTTTCCCATCGGATTGGCGTTTGACTTGGTAGAGCGGGCCCTTATAGGAAGCATAGAGAGCACGAGTTGTACTATGCGCCGCAACACACGGAGTACCGGCTGCGGCATAGATGTCGCATGGCCCCTTTGATGCGCTGCCCCTCGCGGTGGACTGTTGCGCTATCGCTGGCGCTACGGAGACCAACATCGATACCGCGGTGAACATCGCTCCAGACCCGAGTGTTAGCTTCATTCATGCTCCAGTCCAGCCATGCTTAGACCGTTAGTGGGTATCGGTTGTTCCCCGCCGAACTGTTGGTATGGCAGTTCGCGGGGAACAGATTCTATGTTTTGCCGTTGTTTGTTTCGCTGCCAGGTACTTCAATAAGGCTGACGCCCCTCTGTAATTCCCTTCCATCCGTCTGTACGAAATGGAACAGCAGGTAAGCCCGCTCCGTTGAACAATGTTGCAACGGGATTGGCCTGCCATGCATACCGCACAGCTACCGGATTTGGGATAAGCGATGTTGAGACGACAACGTAGTCTCCCGAAATATGGGCATCCGCCCACATCCACTTTTGATCATCGCCCGCAATCTGGAACTGTCCGAGATGCTCATCCTTCACCACTAGGCCTCCTTCGGTATGGATGAAGTGGAGCCGAATTGCGCCAGACTGTTTCTCCACCTTATCTACGGTCGGCCCCTGATACACAATGGTTTTGCCATAGTGTTTCGCCAAAGCACATCGAGCCAGCCGGTCGCCAACCGGCGCCTTATTTTTGGGATGAATGTTGCCGGCTTCGCCGGTATCAATGGTGACCGCGAGGCAGGTATTCGGTACCGTGGCCACAGTACCCGCCTGAGCTTCGCGTGTCTCAGCCCATGAGTCTTCCACGGGAACCTCGCTTCTCGCTTTGTACGCAGGCAGGCCAACAATATAGAAAGGGAAATCTCCTTGGTGGAAGGCTCGCCGCCAGTCAGCAATCAATGCCGGCATAACCTTGCGATACTCATAGGCACGCTCAGAGTTTGCTTCGCCCTGGTACCAGAGAGCGCCAGTAATCGCCAACGGCGCCAATGGCGCAATCATTCCGTCATAAAGGACGGAAGGAATAACAGGCCAGTTCTGATAGGCGGCGGGTAGAGGAAACGGAGGACGTGCATCCACACTCACCTTGCCCTTCCAGGGACCGGCAAACGGGATAGCTGTGTTATCGGCGAACTGAAGTTTCAACTCTTCCGGCGCTGCGGTAAAGCCGCCATCTGGCAAGGTCTTCAGGACGCGAATCGTAATCTGATTTTTGCCCGGCTTTAGTACTCCTGGCCGTACAAAATAGTTCCGCGGATTCTCTACCCAAGAACTGGCGCCGACCGTCTGACCATTCACCCATACCGTGTCCATCTTCTCGACAACTCCGAGCCGCACCGTGGCGCGCTGCTCAGGAACCATCTCAGGTAAGGTGAACTCCTTCCGAAAGTAGATAACCGCCGGTGAATCCGCCACGCCGAGATCTCTGAATCCACTCTTGAGTGTGACCGTCGACCACCGGGAATCATCGAACGCAGGCTCCTGCCATCCTTCCTTCTTGCCTATGTCGTACCTGTCATACCAATGGCTGACATAATTGCCGTACTCGGGTAAGCCCTCATCGGCCATCTTCTTGAGTTCGGCCAATGGCGGCTCAAAGTCTTTCAGTTCGTGCAAAGCAGCCACGCTCATCCAGGTCTCAGCTGGGGTGCCACCGACAGCAGCCACTACCAGCCCGATCGGCACATGAAGCTCCCCTTCCAGTCTTCGACTGAAGAAGTACGCAACCGCAGACAATCGCGCCGCCGTCTCCGATGTCACAACCTGCCAGTTTCCCGATGGCACGTTCACGCGGTGATATCCCGATCGTTGCGCGACCACGAAAAACCGTATATCTGGATAGTTTGCGGCTTTTAGCTCCTCGTCAGCATTCATGACCTGCCGCATCATGAATTCCATATTGGATTGCCCACTGCACAACCAGACGTCGCCCACCATGACGTTGTTCAGTTCGGCTACTTGTTTGCCCATAATCTTCATGGTGTACGGTCCACCGACCGCTGGAGGCGTAATCGTCGCAGTCCACTTTCGATCAGTCCCTGCGATCGCTGTTGCAGATACATCCCCTATCCGCACAGTGACCCGGTCTCCTGGTTCGGACCATCCCCAGACGCTGTTCACCTTATCCCGCTGTAGCACCATGTTGTCCCCGAAAATGGGACTCAAGAATGGAAGATGGTCTTTTGGATCTTCCGCCGGCTGCGCAATTGCTATCGATAGCGATAACAGTATTTCAACCGCCACAAGCAGTACGGCTCGCAAAGGCAAATTCATCATCTTATCGATTCCTTCTTCTACGCTTCGCGTTTACCCAATGATTCAGACTCATTTATCAGTTACCGACGCATCCATTCACGTAAACGATTGAGGATTCGATGGCTTCACATTAATCGCGATGAAGCTCGATTACCGCAACAGAGTAAGGCTCCCTGTCAATGGAGAATGTCTTGCTGTATTCCAAGTCACGGCTAACGGTAGAGAAACGATCCGGATACTCGAGAGACGCAACATCCATCAAGCCGGCGGTAATTGTATGAAGTTGTGCCTGGGCCTTTTCAGGAGCATTGGCGCCCTGAAAACGTACGAGCAGTTCTGCATAGTGCTCTTGAAATAGCTTGGACACCGGATAGCTGCCGCCGGGAAACCAGGAGACGTGATCGTGGTAAATAGCAGAGGTCCAGGTTGGGTTGTCTGTGGTGTTGCGCATCAACAGCGCGGGACAGGTCATGGTTAGCCCCGGGCTCAATGCTTCGTACATCATTAAGCTGCCGGCTGCGTGCAGGCCCGCTCGCCAGTCGTACGTGTGTTGCAAACTCCACTCAAGCACGCCTATTTCGATGTTCGGGTGTTTGGAGGCACGCACGTAGTCACGCAATTTCGCCAGGTATTCATGAATGCGCTGTATGCCTGATTCGAAATTGGCAGCCTCGTATTCGTAGTTGTGACAGCCCAGGACGTCGAAGTTACCACCCGCGAGGTCAATGACTGTCTCGCTCCACTCCATGTCGTTTGAGCGTTTCTGTCCACACGCGATGATCTTTGCATCAGGCGCACTCTCTCTCAAGCGCGGACCGAAGGCATTCACGATGGCGGCGTAGGCCTGCGGCGTAAAGCCGTTATTCATCGGCTCATTATCGATTTGAAAGAAGCGCACGCCGTACGGCTCAGGATGTCCATTGGCCGCACGTTGTTTGCCCCACTCCGTACTCGGTGGGTCATTTACATACCGCACCCAGTCGAGGGCGTACTCAATCTCCTTCGGAGACGTATTGGGGGCAGCCAAGGTAATAAGCGGCTCAGCGTTCAGCTTCTTGCACAAGCGGAGGAACTCGTCCGTACCGAAACCGTAGTAGTCGGAATATCCACCCCAGAAAACGTTCGGATGATAGCCACGCGAAGGGTAAGGACCTATCCCCTCTTTCCATCTGTATGTGGATGCGAAGGAACCTCCCGGCCAGCGAATAAACGACGGGCGCAGATCGCGTAGTGCCTTTAGGAGATCGGGACGGAAGCCGCCATCGCGCCGTACGTCGGCGCGCATCATCGAGACGAAGTCGAGCAAGAGCGCTCCGTGGCCTGACGCGACCAGTTCGATGGATGCCTGCGTATCGCGAACAGCGCTTCTGAAGCTGAAGGAAACACGATGCCAATCTCCCGCAGCAACTGCCAGCGGGACCGTCGCCAYAGATTGGCCGTCTGAAGTTTTTACCTGTAGGGATAGGTGCGGGGTACCCCCCTCTCGTTTTACCCACAGGAATCCGTCATATTCAGAGTTGCTTTCGAGAAATATCCTCGCCTGTTGTATCTTTGCTTGCCCCCCGTCGACACTGAGTCGCACACTCTTCGATCCGTTCAGGAATGGAAGGTCAACGTGTTGCACCTCCCCTTGCTTTGTGTCCGATTTCCAGTAGGTCTCGAAGTCCTTGCCTTCAAAACCAGCTCCCCGAATCTGCTCGGCGAACAGTCCGTCCTCGACAGAGTGGTTAATGTGTTCGAGAAATTGCCCATAGATACCCCGATCAATCGGCAGGGTGGCTCTGTCCATATCGACTAGCAGAATTGCGGTCCGCGGCTCTTTTGCATCAGTTTCCGGCGCGAGCGGAAGAGCAAGGCATGACGCGCGTGCGGCGGCTGTCGCTGCGAGGGAGGTGCGAAGAAAATGTCGTCTATTCATTGGTCAAACATTATTGTTGTGATCTGCAGCAAATACCGGAATTCTGGTCGGTCAACGATGGACTCCACGGAAACTCACATCTCATCTCCCGTGTTCGGGCGCAATCTCCGCAATTCGTCCTATTACCTCAATGAGACTTGTCAGCGCAGGAGCTTTCAAAACATAGGTTCTTACTGAAGAACGGCATCACATAGTTTTGGAAACGATCTGCAACTGCGCTCGTGTGCGTGCCGGAGTACACCTCGAACGAATTAGCAATGCCATTGCGTTCTAAGATGTCATGCAGCTTACCGGCATCGACACGCAGACCATCCTGATCGCCGACGTCGATGGAAATGGCACGATACCGTTTTAGATCGCGGATGTATTGGTCGACAAAATCCAACGGCGCATTCGCCGCCCACTTGGCTAGTACATCCGCTTGCGGCGCGCCATCCTTGACCGGCAAGTCGAGATATAGAGGCGGATTCTTAGGGTTCGGCGACCATGCTGCAGCAGACGCCAGTTGAGTACGCGCGGCAAACGGCAACTGGGCGGAATCGGAAGGCGTCTTTACAGCCTCCAGCATTTTCTCAATCTCCGGATTTCCAGGGCCTGCCCGTCTCGCCGACAGACAGCAGGGGCTCATGATATACAAGCTGCCGAAGATATCCGCGTGCTTCATCCCGATTCGGCTGGCCCCATATCCCCCCATGGAATGACCGGCAAGCCCCCGGCTCGCACGATTAGGCAGCGTGCGATAGTGGCCATCGATGTACGTGACCACGTCTTGCGCGATAAACCGCTCGAAGTCTCCTGTCG
>NZ_JBFRCY010000614.1:0-3811 GCF_052113305.1 Terriglobus sp. YAF25 | reverse complement strand
CTTTGACGTCGGCGCCAAGTGGAGTGCATCAGCAATCCTTCTGCACGTGTTCGCCGGCGTACCTTTTCTCTGGGGAGTCCTGCTGACCGGCGGTGTCACAGTGGTGTACTCCGTAATGGGAGGCCTCTGGGCTGACGCGCTTACCGACCTGAGTCAATTCGTGATTCAACTGGTCGCAGGCATCTCCATGCTGGTGGCAGTGATGATCAGGCTGGGCGGCGTGAGCTCGCTTTGGCGCATGTGGAAGCTGTTGCCACCGGACCATGTGAAGCCGTTTCACGGCGAGTATACGGTCGTCTTCGCAGCAACATATTTCTTTGTAAACATGCTCTCCTACAATGGTGGAACCTGGAGCCTGGCGCAGCGATTCCTTGCTTCAGCGACGCCGGCTGATGCTCGACGGTCGGCGATGCTTTCAGCGTTTCTTTACCTGGTATGGCCGCCGGTTTTGTTCTTTCCCATGTGGGCAGCGCCGCTCATCTTTCCGCACCTGCAGGATCCTTCGGAATCCTACGGGCTGCTTACCCAAACGCTGCTTCCCTCTGGGCTGATTGGATTGGTGCTTGCCGGTCTATTTGCGCATACCATGGCTATGACGTCATCCGATGCAAATGCAGTGTCAGCCGTAATCGTTCGAGATATCATTCCCGTTCTCCGAGGCAAACGAGCAAAGTTGCAGGACTCTCCGCAGCTTTTGCTGGGTCGCATTGTGACCTTCTCGTTCCTCTTACTCAGCATGGTGCTCGCCTTGTTTGCCTCTCATTTTGGCGGTGTAGTCGGTATTGTCATTCTTTGGTATGGTGCCTTGAGTGGACCGATTGCAATCCCGATTCTCCTCGGCCTATTGCTTCCCTTCCGCCGAAGCGGATCTGCCGCGGCRATCGGATGCTGGATTGCTGGTGCCGTGACATTCGGTGCTTTGAAAATGTTTCCACCGCAGAACTGGCTCTCCCTAAGTCCACGCTTCGCGAATGCCTTCACTGTGGGAGCGCCAATGTTTGCCGCGCTGCTCACCTACCTTGCGCTCGGTTTTATAGCGCCTGAACGACGCGAAGACTCTAACAATTTGCTGATGACCCTCGACTCCGATGTCGAGGAAACCGTCCTGCCACTTCGATAGCCCACTTCGATAACCCGGGAACCTTGCTTTCGTGAATACAACTACACTGAGGAACTTGATGGATATTCGCGTTACCAACACGCGCACAGAGATGGGCCGGCAGGCGGCGGCCGACATTGCAGCCGCGATTCGCGACGGGCTTCAAAAGAAGTCTCATCTTCGCATCGTTCTGGCAGCCGCTCCCAGCCAGAGCGAGATGTTGTCTGCATTAATCGCCGAACCAGGTATCGACTGGCACCGCATCACAGCCTTCCATATGGACGAGTACATCGGGCTGCCCTCCAATGCTCCTCAGCGGTTTGCCAACTGGTTGCGCGAAGCCTTTTTCAACCACGTTCCTTTGGCCGCCTGCCATCTGAGTGAGCCTGGAGACGACGCAGAGGCAGCCTGCCATGAATACGCACGTAAGCTGGCCGAAGCCCCCGTCGATTTTGTTCTCCTCGGAGTCGGGACAAATGGACACCTTGCGTTTAATGACCCTCCTGCAGATCTAGAGGATCCACTTGCAGTGAAGGTGGTGGAGCTGGACGAAGTCTGCCGGCAACAGCAAGTGGACGACGCTTGCTTTGCAACGCTCGATGAAGTACCCCGCACAGCGGTCTCGCTGACGGTGCCAACGCTGCTAAGTGGACAGAGGCTCTTCTGTTGCGTTCCGGGATCGAATAAAAGCGCGGCTGTTCAGGCTATGGTTGAATATCCCATCAGTGGTGAATGCCCAGCGACTGCGCTGCGAACGCATCCGCGCTGCGCTGTATATCTCGATCGCGATTCAAGTGCCCGGCTTGATCGATAAACTTCGTGGGAGAAGACGCTTTGAGCGGAACACCTATCCTCGGCCGTGATCCCGGCACCGGTCAATGCATCCGAGTGCTGATAGAAGATGGAACAATTGCTTCCATTGAAGAGTGTGAGCAGACCACTGACCTCTGGATTTCCRCAGGCTTGATTGATCTGCAGGTAAATGGCTATGCAGGTTTCGATGTCAATGGCGAAGATGTCATTCCAAACACTGTTATCGACCTGGTACAAGCGATGCTTGCTACGGGCGTCACCTGTTTTGCGCCAACTATCATTACTGCGCCTGAAGCCACGATTCTTCGCAATCTACGCGCAATCGCGGACGCACGCAAACGTGATTCGCGTTCCGCCGCGTGCATACCGTTTATTCATGTCGAAGGTCCCCATATCTCGCCGGTCGACGGATATAGAGGCGCACACTCCAGGGAGTTTGTTCGTCCTCCATCACTCGCTGAGTTCGAGCGCTGGCAGGCGGCAAGCGGAGGGCTCGTTGGGCTCGTCACTCTTTCACCGCATTTTGACCGGTCAGATGAGTACATCTCCGCACTCGTTTCACGAGGGGTCCACGTAGCAATTGGCCATACCCATGCCTCCCCTGAGCAGATTCAATGGAAGGAACAACGACTCTGGCAGGCGCTGCAATCCCGCTTGTCCACTGTATTGGCAAGGCTGTCCGAATGACGGGCCGTTCACTTTCCGAAGTGCTCTCCATGGCTACCGCGAATCCCGGACGCTTTGCCTGTGGACGAGGACTGCTCCAGGAAGGAGTACGTGCGGACCTCATTTGTTTCCGCTGGACAGGTGAAATTGCTATCCATGATGTATGGCTGGCAGGCGAACTGGTGCATCAGGAATCGGCCTGACCGCATTTCTGAATGCGATACCCAAGCTAAACCGTGGAGTACTTTTTGCAGAGCCGCTGGATCTCTGCAATCTGTGCAGGCCCTCCGGTAAGACTCTTCTCTTCCCCCTCATACGACACGCTCTTTTCGCGGCGATCGCTATGCAACGTGGATTCACTCTAGCGACACGAAACACGTCCCCCTTCAAAGCCGCAGGCATTCCATTAATCCATCCGTGGACGTTCTAGGATTCATAGAACCCATCTGGTGCAGCAACATGTTCTCTAAAGCGGCGCACTTTTCAAGTACGCTGTTGGGAATGAACATTCAACTGATCCTCTCCGCAATCGATGACCAGATCAGCAAGCTCGAACAGGCACGCGCCATGCTTACCTCAGTCAAGGCGCCGACCGGCAGAACGCCCTCTCCTAAGCAACAGCGAAAAAACGTATCGTGAGTCCAGAGGCCCGTGCCAAAATTGCCGCGGCCCAAAAGAAACGTTGGGCGGCAGCGAAAAGGGCAACCTAAATTTTCACTTATCAACGTTCTCTTTCATATCCAAAAGCCGCTATTATTCCGGACATGCGTTCACTCCTGACCATCGTCCTCCTTGCGTCCCTCTCGGCCTCCGCGCAAACCAAATCGCAGTCGAAGGTCGCCGAACGCCCCTACATGGGCTGGAGCAGCTGGTCCTTCCTCCGCGGCAGAGTCTCCGAAGAAACCGTGAAGGCCCAGGTCGACGCGCTTTTAGCCGCCAAGCTCCCCGACTACGGCTATCGCTATATCAATCTCGACGCCGGATGGGCCGAGGGCTACGACGAGCACGGCATCCCCAAAACTAACCTCACCAAGTTCCCCTCAGGGATGGACGGCTTCGGCCAGTACCTCCACGGCAAGAGCCTGCTGTTCGGCATTTATATGAACCCAGGCATCGACCCCAAGCTCTACGACGCCAACCCCTCCATCGAAGGCACTACCGCACACATCAAAGACATCACCATCACCACGCTCCCCGGCAGCACGCACAAGGGCCGGCAGCACGCACAAGGGC
>NZ_JBFRCY010000613.1:0-2862 GCF_052113305.1 Terriglobus sp. YAF25 | reverse complement strand
GTATGAGGCGCTGAGCCGGGTGAAGAAGGTCGAAGATCTGAGCATCGATCTGTACATGGAGGTGATCGAGGAACAGGCGCAGCAGGGTGTGGACTACTTCACCATCCATGCCGGCGTTCTGATCCAGTACGTCCCGATGGTCTCCAAGCGCATTACCGGCATTGTGAGCCGCGGTGGCGCCATTCTGGCGCAGTGGATGACCTCGCATCACAAGCAGAACTTCCTATATGAGAACTTCGATCGCATCACGAAGCTGCTGGCGAAGTACGATGTCAGCTACTCGCTAGGCGACGGTCTGCGTCCTGGTTCCGTGGCCGATGYCAGCGATGAGGCGCAGTTTGCCGAGCTGAAGACACTGGGCGAGCTGACGCAGCAGGCCTGGAAGGACGATGTGCAGGTCATGATCGAAGGTCCCGGTCACGTTCCGATGGACAAGATCAAGGAGCAGGTCGACAAGGAGGTCGAGCTCTGCCACGGAGCTCCGTTCTACGTGCTCGGACCCCTGGTGACGGATATCGCTCCCGGCTATGACCACATCACCTCAGCCATCGGTGCTGCCATGATTGGCTGGCACGGCGCTGCGATGCTCTGCTACGTCACKCCGAAGGAGCACYTGGGSCTGCCGAACGAGAAGGACGTGAAGGACGGCATCATCGCCTACAAGATCGCAGCGCATGCTGCTGATATCGCACGGCATCGTCCAGGCGCCCGCGACCGCGACGACGCCATCAGCCACGCCCGTTATACCTTCGACTGGGATAAGCAGTTTGCGCTGTCGCTTGATCCGGATACGGCTCGTTCGATGCACGACGAGACGCTACCGGATGACTATTACAAGGAAGCTGCTTTCTGCTCGATGTGCGGTCCGAAGTTCTGCTCCATGAACTGGTCCAGCAAGGTGGATAAGTACAACGAAGAGGTTCACGGTCTGAAGAAGAACGACCTCACGCAGATCGTGACCGAGCAGATGGCTCTGCGGGGATAAGCCTCTCGCGAACATAAAAGAAGGGCCGCTTCCGATTCGGAGCGGCCCTTTCTACTGCAATGGTTTTCAGTTAAATTTCATTCTCCGGACTAACCTCGGGCCGAACGACTAAAACTGGTACCCAGACCAGGGCAAGAAGCGCAACACCGAAAATGAGGGTATGAGGCATGCCGGTTATTCCTTCTACAAACATCTTCGCTGCTTTCTCGCAGAATCGTTATCCCTGAACCGGGCCATAGGGATACACCGAAAGTTGCAAAATCAGCGGACGGTGGCGCGGGCGAGAAAGGTCTTCGGCTGTTCGTCTTCCGTGGACCAGGCGAGATAAACCGAGCCATCCTGACCGAGGGATGTAGTGGGATACCGGCCTCCCGATGCGACAGAAGGCAGCGCAGAGGTACGTGAGATGGCGCCTCCGGCTGAGACGCTATAGAGATATGGGACGAGGGGAGACCATTCGCCGGTCTGTCCGGCGGCGCGCCCTGAGAAGGAGACGGCGATGGAGCCGTCCTCGCGCTGTGAGAGATAGGGATGGTTGGCCGAAAGGATCCCTTCGCTCACGGGCTTGGCGGATTTAAAGATCTTTCCTCCGTCGGATGAGGTGGCCAGGCGAATGCCCGGTTTCTGCTCCGAAGCGGTATACCAGCTAACGACCGGGTTGTTGTGCTGAATGGCGATCACCGGACCGGACTCCGGGCAGCCGAACAGCTTCCACCGGTCGGTTGAGACGCGAACCGGGGCGCTCCAGTGTTGTCCGCCGTCATGTGAGCTGACGAGGGCAATATCCCGCTCATTGTCATCGTAGACGTGCCGGTAGACCACATACACGGTGCCATCTGCCGCAACCGCAGCCGACGGACGGCAGCAGGGGCAGGAGAGATCTGCCACACGGACGTTGGGCTGGAAGGTCATACCCTTGTCGGTCGATCGCGCCAGATAGACGGAGAAGGTTCCGGGGGCCGAAGCCGGTGAGCGGCCGTCGAGCCACACTGCGTAGATGTCGCCGTTAGGAGCGACCGTGAAGCTGGCAAAGCCTGTATAGCTTATATCTCCCGCGGGTTTATCGACAGGTGAGACGAGATGCGGCGGCATGTGCGCCATGCCGGGCGAGGTGCGGGCAAACTGCAGGGTCGTAGCGCCTGCCTCATCATGCTGTTGCCACAGGGCATAGGCGTACATGCCGCGTGCAGCAATCTGCGGTGCATTTTCCGCTGCAGTGGAGACCATGGTTCCTGCGGCGTTGAGTACGGCCGGTTGGCCCCAGTGGTCGCCCGCGTCGTTGCTGGTTGTCAGTGCGAGCTTCGATCCGCCTTGCGAACGGTCGACCCCAAGGAGATAGAGGTCTCCGTTCACCGCGGAGGCTACGACTGGCCGCATCAGCGCAAACGGGAGCTGATGCGGTTGTGGCTCAAAACGGAAGCCTGGTTCAGCCGTTGCCGCACTCTGCTCATGCCGGCATGCAGTCGTCAGCAGAGACAACAGCAGGGCAGCAGCGGGGACGAGGCGACGAGCCGTCATCAGTGGGCAGCGCCTTCCAGAATCTGTGCGGCCTGGTTGAGGGCTTCGGTCAGGACTCCGAGCTGTGCCTGGGCCACTGCGGCGTCCGGTTTGTTGTTGATGCCGCCTTCCATCGCCTCATTCACTCCCGGAATCACCACTGCAGCATAGCCGGTGTACTCGCCGGGAGCGTAGATGACGTGCTTGTACCAGGGGCGGTTGGGCAGGCCTTGCGACGAGATGAAGGCGCCTTCGACAGCCCGCAGGTTGTCATTCAGCGCCTTCGGGTTGCCGCTGACGCTGTTCTGCCGGCTGCGAATAGCTGAACCGGCAGTCTCAAACCGCTTGGCGGCGACGGCTGCGGCGTCGAAGTTCAGTGT
>NZ_JBFRCY010000612.1:0-2862 GCF_052113305.1 Terriglobus sp. YAF25 | reverse complement strand
GCTGAGGGTAAGGCGAGCCACTAACCTTTTGTAGGAATGAAATGCAAAGGCGCGGACTTCGGTCCGCGCCTTTGCTTGCATCAACTAGTCTAGTGATGAGAAGCGCGTTTCCCGTTACTAATCCCGTCTACAACACTTGGGCGAGTACTCGGTGAGCGCATTGGCCTGTAATCATCAGCCGAGGTTCTTGAAAAAGTTAGCCATCAGAAATTTGCAATCAACGCCAGATCGATRGGTGTCGGCGGCCTTTGCCTGTACACGGCAGAGGCTTTGGCCTCAATTCGAGGGAATTTCTTGAACCTGGGTGCTCATAAGGGTGCTGAAATAACCTCGGGCCCATTTGGAAGCGGATTGTCTCAGCAGTGCTGAGATAATCCATGAGTCACTCGGATGCCTGACCTTTGCTCATGCGCGGCAAAGGTATTTGCGAAAAGCTACAGTCTTTCGTCGATGTTGGGAGCCGAGGAGGGTGCTGAACTGTCACTGTTTGAGCAACAGGAGCGTGCCCAGGAGGACTTCCCCTTCTCTTCTTGCAGCCATCATGGCCGATGAATGATTCGGCCTGTTATCGTCGACAGAGAATTCACTTTTCGATTTCAAGCGATGTCACGATATCTTCCCATCACCGATTTTCGTGCCCGGCGAAAGGTTCTTGTCCGCCGTGACTTCGGACTAGCCGAGAATCGTCAACCGCCCCCGTCCGACCCAATTGAGGAAAAGGTCTGGCGCAGCATCGTGACGCTGCCGGATGACGTCGCCATTCGCACGTCAAATCATCACGGAAAAACTCTCGCCCAACTGAACGAGCTAAATTCGGCATGGACCTTTTCGACCCTACTCCCACCCTACCGGGAGAGCATGTCTCCCGTCATGCTGGATGCGAACGACGAAATACAGGCGGCGCTGTACAACTGCCTCACTGGGTATTACCGCTTTTCGGTGGGCGGAATGAGAAATGTGCTGGAGTTGGTCGCCATTGGATGTTGGGCGGAAGTGTGCGGCAAGAAGAAGGAGTTTCGGGATTGGCGCAAAGGCAAAGTGCAACTCGGTCTCGGTACGGCCTGCGATGGGCTAATTGCCGGCGCGGTATCCCTCGAATCCCACCTGAAATCAACGGTGAACGATAGCCTATTCGCACACAAGAACTCGACGACGAGAGGGATTGCCATGCAAGGTGGCTATGTACGCCGTATCTTTAGTGGCTTGTCCGAGTTTGCTCATTCGAGACCCAACTACAACGACTCTCATTTTCGAGAGAGCAACGGGCCAATCTACGTGAAATCCGCCTTCGACCACGTGGCTTGGATTCACTTCGAGACAATCGCGACTGCTTATGTGCTTGCCCTCATCGCGCGGCCTAAAATGCGCATTTCGCCTGTATTCCGGAAACTCTTCGCGGACACGAAGCGCGTCAGGTCTCGTGTGGTCCGAGCGGCGTTTCTGCACCTGAGCTAATTGGATATCACTCGACACTCGGACGTTTGTAGCTGAGACTGGATCGAACGTCATGCCCCTAAGGAATGAAGATTGATGTGTGGCAAGGTATCCGTTTCAGCTTCCCAGAGGGATAGCTGTCCCATTCGAGGCAGCTCAATGTCTTTTTGCAGCAAGGACCGTCGAGAAATCTCTTGTACTATTTCTTTCAAAGTTTGGCCGGTCATTCGGGAGTACCCGTAATGATGTGCTTGAATCTCGTCGATCGCTGTTTCATTCAAAGTTGTGGCAATTTCGGCGATATATGCGCCAAGACGAGGTCCAATTCTGAATCCCAACTCGCTGGCCATTATCACTGCTCGGACAACCGTCAGTTCAGGAAATGGGCTGTCTGTCCTATTGAGTTCCAGTGTCTTAGACAGAATCCCGTGAAAAAATTGGTCATGTCCCGAAAACAGTGCGCGAGGCATACCATCCTTTGACCAAACTTCAACAGCTATTGCCTCAAGGTTGAAAGTGGTCGTTGATGGAAGGTCTTCAAATCGAGCAACCGCTTTATCTTTCCTGAACGCCCATGTCTCCTCCAAGGGCCAAACATCAAAGTGCCAGTAGCCGTTTCGCAACTTCAGTCCGCCAAACCGTGTATGACGCGCAACGATGCCATTGAACCGCCTCTCCAGTTCTGAAAGTGGAGCTCCGAGGACAACCACATCGATATCCCTTGGTCGACCGAACCGTCCTTCAAAAAGCCGTGAGACGAGAAGCGATCGGAGTGTCCCCCCGAACAATACAGCCCGAACGTCAGTTTGCTTCAGATCCTGCAGTACTTGAAGGATTGGGGCCTTCCATGCAGAGCCGTTTGGCCGGAAAAGCGTCCCCACTTCCGCAAGAAGTTTTCGCTTTAAGTCGAGTACAGCGATGTTAGCTTCCATTGAACAGCTCACTGTGGAGTCTCTTTGCAAATGAATCTGTCATTCCACAGATGTAGTCAGTCACCAATTGGAATCGATGGTAAGTCTCAGGTAAATCCTTCTTCTCTGTCGCAAAGTCGCGAAAAATACGACGGTAGTTTGCGGAGATCAGGGCCGCAGCCTTCCCCTCGAACTTGGAAGTCTTTGGTTCACCGCCGATAGGCAATGCCCTAGCTCCCTCCCAAAAGATATCCATGAGGTCATGAATGACATGCCGGCCCATCAGTTCGAGGGTTAACGTAGAGCGCGTCGGATACACGCATGTCTGCCCGATTGTCCTTAAGCATCCTGCGAGGTCTTTCGCCTCACTTTCATCAAGAAGGTCGCCTTCATGTTTACCGTCCATGATCGCTTGGTAAAGCTTCTTGAACGTATCGACCACGGCATCAGTCATCACCCCGATGGCCGCGGTCCGAAACGCTGCTGCATGAGCATCGTCATCGAGGTCCTTCGGTAC
>NZ_JBFRCY010000611.1:0-3419 GCF_052113305.1 Terriglobus sp. YAF25 | reverse complement strand
CCTTCAGCGATGGATAGGCCATCAGGATGCCGGAGACCTTTGCGAGGGCCACCTTGGTGTCAGGCTTCAACGTGTACTTGCCGGTGTCAAAGAGGACATCGGACATGTTGACGATCAAACCACGGGCGGATTCCTGGGTTGTGAGGACCGAGTTCAACTGCTGACGTAGCTTTTCGCGCGCCTCGGCCGCGGACTGTTGTGCGCTTGCTGCAGCCTGCTGTGCGCTTGCAGCAGCCTGGGCGGCCTCAGCCTCGCGGGCGCGGGCTTTGGCGGCTTCCGCTTCAGCACGAGCACGCTGAGCTGCTTCAGCTTCTGCGGCTGCCTGAGAGTTCGCTGCCTGTAACTCGGCTGCCTTCCGGGCATCGATCTCAGCCTGCTGCTGTTCGGCTGCAATCTTTCGCAGCGTGCTGACACGAGCATCTTCCGAGCGTTGGACCGCTTCACGGGCAAAGGTCACTTCCTGTTTGCGGTCGCCGTGTTTGTTCTGATCGAACGAGTCGGCATTGTCGAGGTTCTGCTTCACCTGTCCCATGATCTGGGGTTCGTATTTGTCAGCCCGTCGGGTGTAATGGCCCAAAGCACATAGGTCAGGTATTCCGGACCGAAGCCATTCGCGGGGGGAAGGTGATCCATTTTCGCGTCGATGGTCATGCGGCCCTTGTCACTCTTCACGACGGCTTTGCCTTTGGCATTGGCCAGAAGCGGTGTGCCCATCAGCTCAAGCGTTGTGGAGCCGCTACGGTGCATGTAATTGACGGCATCGAGGTCACGCTGGACGACGCTAACGCGATAGAGGGGAACGCCGTTGTATTCGCCGTCGAGGTGTGCGCCGCCCGTTCGTGACTGAGCGGCAGGCGTATTCGTGGGGTTGGGCTCCTGTGCTGCGGCAAGAGGCAGACCGGCCGCGGCGAGCAGGGTTGCATAGAATGTGTACCGGGAAATGACGTACATGGTCTCGCTCCTTCATTGCTCTCTGTGCCGCCTTCCTGAACGCGGTGTTGATGAGGGGCCTCAGAGCACCGGGGCGCTACGAAACTCCGGTGTGCACTGATGGGATGCGGTGAAAAATGCGAAGGCTGTCCATTTGTGAAGCTGGGAATGGATCCAGGTTTTTTATTGAATTGAGGCAACCTTAGAGCGAGCCACTATTCTTGTTGCCCCATTCTTTGCGAAGCAAAGGGTGGGGTATCGCGCTCCGCGCCACCGTTTTCGCGCGGCTCAAGAATGAGATCGTCTCGGGACCTGAAGATTGATGCCCAAACAGTGAAGGCCGGGCCCATGTCCCCTAGGGACATGGGGCACCCGATGCATGGGTATCTCGAGTTTGGTGATATGTCCTAGTTGTCGGCCTGAACCAGCTTGTGCGAGATCGCGAAGAGAGCGAGCTCCAGGCGCGTGGAGACACCGGTCTTATCGAAGACATTCGATAGATGGCGCTTTACGGTCTCTTCGCTGATGGAGAACTGCTTCGCGATGTCCTTGTTGCTGCAGCCTTCGACGATACAGGAGACAACCTCGAGTTCACGCGGTGTCAGGCCATAGGTCTTGCGTTCCGGCTGGGCGGCGGCTTTCTGCATCAGGTCATGGAGTGCCTTGACGAGGTTGACGACCCGTTCGCCGCCGATCCAGTAGTCGCCTCCGGCGACCGCACGAACGGCCTGCGACAGATCTCCGGCAACAGAGTCTTTAAGGACGATGCCGCGTGCCCCGATCTGCAACGCTTCAATGAGCTGCTGCGTGGTGATAGCGCTGGTGAGAAGGACGATCTTGACGCCGGGCGAACGGCTCATGATCGCTCGCATGGTCTCCAGGCCGGGAAGCCGCGGCATCTGCAGATCAAGCAGAAGGATGTCAGGCTCGTGTTCCAGCGTCTGGGTGATGGCGATGTCTCCATCTTCCGCCTCGCCCACAACGTCAAATCCATGTTCGGGTGCGAGCATGTTGCGGACGCCGAAGCGCACGACTGGATGATCGTCGGCGATTACGATACGGACCGGAAGTCCGGAGTGCCCGATACTGTGCGCCCCAGACTTCGAGGTAACTGCTTTCATCTGTAATTCCTCCGGTCTGGAGAGGGATTGATACGGCGATTGGCCCGTCAAAACCGCGATTCCAGCATACGACGCAGACGGTCTACTGCAAGCTCGAATTCGTCTAATTCGGTACCAACTTGCTTCCCTGAGATGCCGTTGCGCTCAAAGATCGAGGCCAGAGAAGCGAGTTCTACAGCTCCGACCATGGCGCAGCCTCCCTTGATGGCATGGGCCTGGCGGCGAAACGAGGAGTTGTCGTTCTCGTGGAAGGCCGTGCGCATGGCTGTAATGCGTGTGAGGGCATCGTCCATGGCAAAGGTATACGTCGCTTTTAACTGGGCAGCCGGCATGGCAGCGGTCATGCGGCGATAGATGGTTTCGTCGAGGAGGTGAGACTCCTGCGGCGCAGCGCCGTGATGCACGCCGGAACCATGCGTGAGCGAGAGAAAACGCTCCATGGAGAGCGGTTTAAGCAGGAAGGCATCGAAACCCGGCAGCCGGTGCTCCGGCGCCGTGGCGCTCATGGCGAAGATGCGCAGCGGGGTGGTGGTGGCCTTCCGCATGGCAGTGGCCAGGGCGGGGCCGCGCAGGCCGGGTATCTGCAGGTCCGTCAGCACGAGACCGATCTCCGGGTTCTTCGTGATGGCAGCTACCGCATCTTCGCCCGAACCGCAGCCAGTGACGGTGAAACCCTCCTGGGTGAGCAACACATCAAGCAGCTCCAGGCTCATGGGGTCGTCTTCAACAACGAGAATCTGGTTGGTGGCCATCTCGCTGACAGGGTATAACAGCCTGCATATGGACGGTAGCCCGGAAAATCTCGCGGAGCAATTGTTGTTGCTACGAAAACGCGTTGAAGCGTTGGAGGAAGAGGTTGCGACGCTTCGCGGGCGGCGCGTCGTCCAGTCGATAATGCCCAGAGCCCAAGCCGGGCCAACGCCGCCTGTGCCGGCCATTCCGGCTCCAGCCAATCCGCGTTTTGCTGTAGAAGAGCGGCAGAACCTGGAATCGCGGCTGGGATCGCAGGTCTTCAATCGTATCGGTGTCCTGGCACTATTGATCGGAGCGGCATGGGCGCTGAAGCTGGCGATCGATAATCAGTGGATCGGCCCGGCTGGACGCATTCTGGTGGGTTTGATTGCAGGCGCCGGGCTTGTGCTGTGGTCGGAACGTTTCCGCAGCAAAGGTTTCCCGGCCTTTTCCTATTCGTTGAAGGCAGTCGGAACCGGTGTTTTGTATCTGTCTCTATGGGCCTCCTTGCAGATCTATCACTTGCTGCCGGTAGGTGTTGTCTTCACGGCCATGCTGGCGGTGACTGCGTGGAATGCCTGGATGGCCTGGGCACAGGATGCCGAGCTGCTTGCTGCCTACGCTCTTGCTGGAGGG
>NZ_JBFRCY010000610.1:0-8766 GCF_052113305.1 Terriglobus sp. YAF25 | reverse complement strand
CCGAAGTAATACTGCACGCCTTCCGTCTTGCCACCGTCGAGCACTCGGACGAAGCGGTTGTAGTACTCAAACGGAATCGTAATGCTTGGCAGCACCACGCCGGCATGCGGCGCCAGCTTGGCAACCTGGCGGTAGTACGGCAGGAAGACTTCAACCTTATGCCCAAGCCGGACCAGCGCCTGCGGCAGAGCACCAACAACATCAGCCAGACCGCCTGTTTTCGCCCATGGTGTGCACTCTGAGGCCGCAAAGACAATATGCATCGTTCGTTCTTCTCTCCCGAAGCAGCTAGTCTATATCTCACGGCCGCTTCTCCCTAACTGAGATGCACGTACAACACTGCCGGACGCTTTGAACTCACCATGCCGAAACACAAACCGAAACTTGGGCAGAACTTTCTAGTTGATGACTCCGCCCGCCACCGCATTGCAGATGCACTTGGCGACATCGGCCACCGCACCGTACTTGAGATCGGTCCGGGCAAGGGTGCGATTACCGATATCCTCGCCGGACGCGCAGCCAGGCTGATTGCGATTGAGCTCGATAATGAACTCGCTCCCGTGCTCGCTGCCCGCTATGCAGACAGAGAACACATTCAGGTCGTCCATCAGGACATCCTCGAGACCGATCTCACCTCGCTCATTGCGGAGGGAGAGAAAGCAGACGTAATCGGCAATCTTCCCTACTACATCACGTCGGATATCCTGCTGCATCTCTTCGCCGCATCAGCGCATCTGGGCCGGGCAGTGGTGATGATGCAACGGGAGGTCGCCGAACGCGTTGCAGCCACTCCTGGCAATCGCGACTATGGTCTGCTTTCGGCAACATCCCAGCTCTACTGCCGTGTCGAAAATCTCTTCACCTTGCCTCCCGGCGCGTTCTCTCCTCCACCGGAGGTCTATTCCACCGTACTTCGCTTTACCTTTGCGCCACGGTTCCATGAACTTGGCATTAACGATGCCTCCGCCTTCGACCGTTTCTTGAAGCAGTCGTTTGCCCAGAAGCGCAAGACGCTCAACAATAACCTGCGAAGCGCAGGCTTCAAGATGCAACAGCTCACGGAAGCCTGGCCTGCATCAATTCCGTCGCAGGCGCGGGCAGAGGCGCTCTCCCTGGAACAGATGGCCGAGTTCTACCGCGCACTGCTCGGATCTACTTAGGCGAACGCGAGGGCTGCGACGCCGGAGGCGACGAAGGAGCAGGCCTGGACGGAGCCGGCGCCGGAGCCGGTGAAGGCGCCGGAGGCGGTGCGCTCTGCCTTGGCTGCGGCGCAGGCTGAGACTGCCGCCAGCTTGCCGGTGGCTCAGGACGCTGCACCGGTTGCGGACGCGGTTGCTGCTGCACCGGAGGCTGATTGATGTGTCCCGGTGCCGGACGGCTCTCCACTGGCCGCTCCGGATTCCCGACATTCGTCCCCGGTGCCGGACGTGTCACCGGCTGCGCGGGTTGCTGAGGTGACTGCCCCCTCGATCCTTGATTTCCCGCCCCTTGATTTCCCGCCCCTTGATTTACCGTCCCCTGATTTACCCCCGGGCTTACACTTCTCCATCCGCCCGGCACCACCGGTGGCACCGGCTGCGCCTGAATCGGAGTCGGCGTTGACCCATTGTCCTGAAGCGCGGATGGTCGCGTTGCCCGTCCGCTGTCGTCTCTTGGAGCGCGCACCGTCCCCATCACCGGCTGCCGGTTGCGCATTGGAAAATCCTTCTGCAGCGACGAACCGACCGCTGAGCCTCCGCGTGGCGTATACGGACCGCCAACGGGACGCAACGGATCAATCTGCTTTCCGGCAAACATCACCGGCCGCGGGTCGCGTCGCCCGATCGGATGCACCTGAATCGGTCCACGCCGCACCGGAACGATCGGGTGTACACCGCCTGGTCCAATCGGACCAGGAATCGGCCGGCGGATCGGCTGCCACACGCGCGGCGGATTTATGACGTTGACCGTCCATACGGAGCCGCCACCATAGCCCCAACCCCAACGGCGGCAGCCGCCGGCAGGCATCCAGCCCCAGCCGAAACTGTCCCAATAGGACCACGAGCCGCAGTAGAATGGAGTCCATCCCCAGCCATAGCCTGAGGCCCAGATATACCCGTATCCCGGGTACCAGACCCAGTTCCCGTAGCCATAGGGGTCCCAGCTCATATCGACAGCCATTGGAGGCTGCCAGACACGGCCGTATCCAGGCAAGTCATACCAGTTGCCGTTGGCATCGAGATCGCTCCAGCCATAGCCGGAATCCTGGGCGTAATCGTTCCGGGCTTCGGTACGTTGCGCCGCTTCGCTTGCGGCTGCCTGGTCACGCTCTTCGTTCCAGTTATCCCAACTGTCCTGGCGTACGGACTTCGACAGGAAATACCGTCCACTGTCGGCAGCATCCGGCTCAAACTGCTCCCCCGTACGGATATTGGCGCTGTAGCCGCCCTCGCGCTCCACATGCAGGCTGCCTTGCATCACGGCCACTTCCACAGGCGCCTGATCCAGGCTGACACGGAAGGAGCTGTTTTCGACCGGGGTCAACGAAGCCGTCCCAGCCATCGCCGTACAGCACCTGCACATTGCCCTGTACAAGGCTCAGACGGGCGGCGCGCATTCCAGGAGCGGGAGCCGATTGCTGACCGGCGAGCCCGATGACTCCACAAACGACCACGAATAGCGCCACCAGAATTCCGCGTATTACTCTGGACCGGTTCATAGGGCCCCCATTCTCTCACTTGTATTAACGCATGTGGATAAGAAAGGTTCTTGCCTCGTTCCGGTCCTGCGATCACGAAAGCACACAGCGAATTACGCTGTTTCAGATCGTTCGCAGAAAGAGCTAGAGCATTTTTCCTGTGGGTGTAGTGTAGGGCTTCCGCATCTATGGGCGTTTTCCGAAATGAAAACGCCGCTGCACTCCTCTACCGGGATACCCAGCAACAGGAAAAATGCTCTACTTCCCGTTATTCAGCAAAGCTTCAGCCTTGGTGCGTACCCGTTCCATCAACGACACATCCTCGATGATCTTCCGCAATGTCGGCTCAATATTCTGGACCTCGAGCGCCCATCCGGTCTTCACCGAATTGCCGAGCGAGGTTATCTCGGCATCCAGGCCCAGACGGTCGAAGCGGTGCAGATATGCGAGGCGCTGACCGGTCTCCATGGTGAGGGCGATCCCCTGAAAGACGGAGGTCACCTTCTGAATCTCCTTATCGTCGGAGTAGTTATAGCTACAACTCCCGCTGTCTGAAGATCCAGTCCCAGTCCAGGTAAGAACTTTTTTGCCGGTCTGCGCCATGTTTTTGAGGTGCGTCTCGCATTGCACTTTGCGGAAACCGTCGGTGGCCTTCGCCTCCGCCCAGATATGCTCAAGATTCTGCTGGCTTACGGCGATTGGCGCTTCCATATCGATGCCCTGCTGGTTGTGCGCTCGATAGACYCCTTTTCCGTCTTCTCCGAGAATGATCTCGTAGTGGGTGGTCTGCACCTGCGGCCGGTCAAAGGTAAACGTGATGGTCGGCGGCGCCGGGGACGCCAGTGCTGCCGCCGGAGGGACCTGGAACACAAAAGCAAGTAGGAAGAGCGTGGTAACGTGCGTCATCGTACTCCTGCCAGCGATATCGCCGACTCTGTCTGCAAAGTATGAATATGAGTGATAGCGATCGCCAGCGCATCTGCAGCGTCGGCCGTCTCGAACTGGTTCTCAATCTCCAGAAGCCGCGCCACCATGAACTGTACCTGTTCTTTCTTGGCGAGGCCATAGCCAACCACTGAGCTTTTGATCTTCAGGGGGGCATATTCGGCAACCTGCAGGTCACAGGCAGCCGCTGCCAGCAGCGCCACACCGCGCACCTGTCCAAGCTTCAGGGCCGACTTCACATTCGCAGTTCCGCAAACGCTTCTCCCTTAGCGGGAGATCCCCTCGAGCGGAGAGCTGGCCGTGGCGTAAAGCTTTCGCGGCATACGTCCCGCCAGATACGCCTGCCGGCCGGCAAGCACCGCATGCTGCATGGCCTCCGCCATCAGAATGGGATCGTTTGCCTGGGCGATCGCCGTATTCATCAGCACGGCGTCAAAGCCCATCTCCAAAGCGATCGCAGCATCCGAAGCCGTACCGACGCCGGCATCCACGATCAGAGGAACTTCGGTGATCATCTCGCGCAGGATACGCAGGTTGGCGACATTCTGGAGACCCAGACCAGAGCCGATCGGCGCCCCCAAAGGCATCACCGCAGCCGCTCCGGCATCAATGAGACGTTTCGCAAACACAATGTCATCAGAGGTATATGGGAGAACAGTAAAGCCTTCCTTGACGAGAACCTGGGTTGCTAACAGCGTTCCTTGTACATCCGGATAGAGGGTTCTCTGGTCACCGATTACCTCGATTTTTACCCAGTCGGAGAGTCCTACCTCGCGGCCGAGCCGGGCCGCCCGGATGGCCTCTTCGCCGGTGTAGCAACCGGCGGTATTGGGAAGCAGGAAGTAGCGCTGCGGATCAATAAAGTCGAGCAGGCTCTCCTTCGACCGGTCGAGATTCACCCGCCGCACCGCCACCGTCACCATCTCGGCTCCCGAAGCTTCAATAGCACGCTGGGTCTCAGGGCCGTCTTTGTACTTCCCTGTGCCAACAATGAGTCGCGACTGAAAGGCCTTTCCGGCGATAACAAGGGGTTCCATAGGGCTATTTTAGGACCTTTCGAAAGAAGCTGGGTGTCGCGATACCGTTTCGCGTCTTTGGCTTAAACGCGCATGGCCTGCGGCGAACCGGCAGGCCATGTAATAGCGCGGTGGACTGTTGAGATTGACCTGAGGCGTACCCACCTATCGGGGGCCTCGGCAGGAGCTACGAGTCTTGCCAGGTCTAAGGCGGGTCGCCTTAAGCCTCAGTCACCTCACGTACATTGATACAACTGTGTGAGTCACATTTCATAGGCTGGATCATCCTCCTTTCCCGTGTATGGCTAACCTACACCGACCGCCATACCAGGTCAAATGCGTACATCCTGCGAAATCAAAACCTGCATCCGAGGCTTTTGAACGGATGAAGGAGAACTGATGAAGGCAGCGACGATTGTCGGCATCCTATTGATTCTTATTGGAATTGCAGGCTTCACCATGGGCGGCTTCAGCTTCAGGGAACACAAAAAAGACGTTGACTTGGGCCCGGTTCAGATCGGCCACGAAGAGAAACACGGCTTCGCCATCCCGCCCGTCCTGAGCGGCATCGCACTGATTGGAGGTATCGGTCTGATCGTCGTCGGAGCCAGAAGCAAAGCCTAAGAGAAGCATGGCCAAGCCACTCTCTGGCTACTTCAGGTATGAGCGGAGCAGGTCGATCAGGTCTTCAGCCAGCTCTGGCGACATCGGTCTCTGAACTTCTCCAGCTTCGGCGAGGTGGTGGCGAATGTGTTCTTCCATCACCTCAGCCATCAGACCATTTACTCCGCCCCGAACCGCCGCCAGCAGCATCAGTACATCGGCGCAGTCCTCTTTGTTCGTCAGGGCGCGCTCCACCGCATCGAGTTGGCCACGCAGCCGGCGAACGCGATTGAGCAACTTCAGGGCTTCACGATCCGTGGTCGACATTTAATGCGTTCTTTATACCCTACTGGGGTATCCTATATCAACCATCACATTTGGAGACATCCGAGGAAAGGAGGAATGCCCATGACGCAAAAAATTCGCATGCTGTTGCAACCGAAGACCACGCAGGCCCGAAGACCTATTACCCAGCGCTGGATTGAAACCGCAGATGAGCGCTGCCCGCTGGCAGGAATGTGGACAGCACTGACCGTCGATCAGCAGGAAACCACGATCGAAGACGACTTACCCTGGCGCATCCTCCGTATGGTTTCTCGAGGATGCGCCACATCCCTTCCCTGTATTGCTTAGCAGGGTCATAACGATCTCTCAGGAACGAAAGTCATGTGCAAGACCACTCTTCACTTTTTGCTTGCGTGCGCCTCTGTGTGCGCTCCGCTCCGTGCTCAGAGCACGCCGGACGATATGTCCAGGACTCTGTTTCCCCACAGCACTGTTTCACCGCTCTATGCGTCCGGACAGGCCAACATCATCTTTCAGGCACATCCGCCCTTCCACTCGCCCTACGACGGCTCCAACAGCATGCAGGCCCGTGGAGAGTACAAGACATCGCTGGTAGGAACCTTGTTTCTGGGCGCCCAGCCGCATCGGAAGACTCGTTACAACACCGATCTGATTCTCGATATCGAGTCGGCCGGCGGACGTGGTATCTCCCAGGCTCTTGGACTGGCAGGGTTCACCAATCTCGACGTCGTCCGTAACCCGAACCTTGGCAGCAAGCCGTACATCGCGCGCGTCCAGGTGCATCAGACGATCGGCTTTACTAATGAAATGGTGGAGGCGGAACGAACCCCCTTCTCTCTGGCGACCCAGGTTCCGGCACRCCGTCTGGAACTTCGGCTGGGCAAGATGAGCCTTCCCGACGTCTTCGATCAGAATGCTGTCGGCAGCGACTCTCACTTTCAGTTCACCAACTGGACCGTCGATAACAACGGCGCCTGGGACTACGCCGCGGACACTCGCGGGTATACCTACGCCTTCGTTGCCGGTATGGTGCGCGTCCTCAGCTTTGTGAACCACGCCGACATGGGACGGTATCGTGAGGCGGTACAAGCCTATCTGGCCGGCAAAGACGTCAGACCCGATATCGATGCGCATCACCGCCAGAGCTCAGTCAAATACGGCTTCGGCATCAACACCGAGCAGGAGATCACCTCCGATCTTCGCGCGTTTGCACGGTGGGGATGGAACGAAGGACAGCATGAGAGCTGGGCTTATACCGAGGTGGACTCCACCGTCGCAGCCGGCGCCGATCTCACGGGAATGCGCTGGTCGCGTCCACGGGACAAAGTGGGAGTTGCTTTTGTCACCAACGGCATCAAGCAGGACCACCAGAATTACCTGAAATACGGTGGTCTCGGATTTCTTCTTGGCGACGGGAATCTCACCTATGGGCGGGAGAACATTCTGGAGACGTACTACCAGGCAGCCTTGGCTCGCGGACTATCGATGACGCTTGGAGTGCAATACATCGAGCATCCGGGCTATAACCGTGACCGCGGGCCGGTTCTGGTGCCCAGTGTTCGGACTCACGTTGAGTTTTAGAGCATTTTTCCGACCTCCTGCCAGGGTGCCCCACCCTCGCAACGCTAGGGGGGTTCGAAGCCGCAGAACTTTAAACAACCAGAGGAATGCTGTAGCTCGACCACTTCCACATCTCGGCCGAGGGAACTAGACCTCGAACGACGGGATTGTTATGCATGTATTCAAGCTTTTCGCGAATCTTGGCAGTAGTCAGCACATTGAAGTCGTAATAGCGAGGTAACCAGAATGGTTTCTGTGAAGAACGCTTTGCGACTGAGACTTTGAGCACCTGAATGAAAGTCCCAAGAGAGATTTCTTCGGGAAGTGCAATCAATAGGTGGACATGTTCTGGCATGATGACGTAGCCGATGACCTCAACCTCGTACTTCTGACTGGCAGACCGAAGTGATTCTAGGACGAGATCTTTCGCTGCGTTAGATTCCAGGTATGGACGTCGACCATCGCAACTGAAAGTCACAAAATGAACCCAAGTTGTATAACGGCAAGTCCTGATGGCATGGGGAGATTGTAGGTCGTTGGGAATCGCAGGGATGAATGTTATTGCCATCCGTTGCGAGGGTGGGGCACCCACCGTAATGGATAAACCAGACTAGCGTTCGTGACTTTCGCGTTCTCTTCGGCTCAGATACAGCCCTACGTAGGTCACCAACACTCCGGCGTAAGAATCGATCCCAGAGTCAGAGCGATCACACGGAACATACGTTGCATATCTGTAAGTGTATGGCTTCGCGCTCTGTATGAGCTTTCGCACGGCCGCCTCACGAGTCGACCTATACTGCGGGGGTGGAACTCTCGTCGTTGGTGCTGATCGGTTCGTTTGTATTAGGGCTGCTGTTGGGTAGCTTTCTGAATGTATGTATCTCGCGGCTGCCGGTGGGGGAATCGGTCATCGGCGGACGGTCCATGTGCCGAAGTTGCGGCAAGACAGTCCGCTGGTTCGACAACATTCCGCTACTGAGCTGGGTCATTTTGCGGGCGCGATGCCGTGATTGCAAAGCGGCGATCTCCTGGCGGTATCCGGCGGTTGAACTTGCAACCGCGCTCTGGTTTCTCCGCTCCGGCTCGATCCTGTGGCGCGACTGGAACTTTACATGCGACTTCTGCAACCAGTACCAGATCCAGACGAACCGCGTCATTCTGGACCTCGCCGTGCTGGCGGCCGGATATCTTTTGATCGGTCTGATGGTCATGGACTGGCAGACACACACGCTGCCGGATAGCTTCACCCTCACCGGAATCGTCCTCGGCTTTGCCCTGACCTGCGTCCATGCCATGTACCTGGCGCCAGGCGAGGGAGAGATTCATCTACACCGCCAGGTAAAGCTGAATTCGGCAGGCGCCGGACGAAGCACGGGAGACCTGTTCATCACCGGACCGGAGGCAGTCGTCCTTGGGCGGGTGGTGGCCGTCGCCGGCGCGATGTTGTTGCTGCTGATCTTTCACTGGGCGTACAAAGCGCTGCGGAAACGCGAAGGAATGGGAATGGGAGACGTGAAGTTGCTGGGAATGATCGCCGCCTTTTTCGGGTGGTGGCCGGCGGTTCTGGCGCTGTTTGTCGGAACGGTCACCGCAACTGTCTTTGCCGTCATTCAAATGGTACGCGGACGAGCCGATCGCCTGACCGAACTGCCCTATGGC
>NZ_JBFRCY010000609.1:0-2881 GCF_052113305.1 Terriglobus sp. YAF25 | reverse complement strand
CCCAGCCAGCAAAGCTGACTGGGGACCCCGATTTCCCGATCTCTTCGTCACTCGTCGTTCCAGTGGACCGGCCACAGTTCTCTCCTCGCTCCTCGATCTCGTAAAAATCTGCTCCCCGCGCTGACGGCACGAGTTTGATGACACACCCTAGAGTTGGTAACCCGGCCCAGCTTTGCTGGCTGGGTGGAAGGGTAGCGGAGAAATCCGCTTTCATTTCTTTCCCGCCGAGTTCACCCCATCCCATATCTGGGCTCCGCCATATCCGATACAGTTAACTGGACGCGCCCCAAGGAGCTTATCCCCACCGTGAAAATTGCTGTTTTCGGCCTTGCCCTCACCACTTCCGCCGTTCTGGCACAGAGCGGAGCTGCTACTCCAAAGCCGGCGGCCTCTCCTGTAACCCGCCGCCCGGCCACGACAGCCGCTCGTAAACCTGCAGGTACGGCCACGAAGGCGGCTCCCGCCGCTGCCCCTGCCGCCAATGCGGCCTTTAACCCCAAAGGAGCTCCGGAAGTCACGGGAACACCTCAGACCCTTTACGCACTGACCTACATCGACACCAAAATCGGTGACGGTCCGCTGGCGGAAGATGAGCGGTTCTACACCGTGCACTACACCGGCTGGCTGCCGGACGGCACCAAGTTTGACTCGTCGGTAGACCGCGGGCAGCCCTTTGTCTTTCCCTACGGCGCCCGGCGGGTCATTATGGGCTGGGACACCGGCTTCGAGGGAATGCACGTCGGCGGCAAACGCCGCATCCTCGTCCCCTGGCAGCTTGCCTACGGAGCTGCCGGCCGTGGCCCGATTCCGCCCAAAAGCCCCCTTGTCTTCGACATCGAGCTGATCGCCCAGGCGGCTACGCCTCCGGAACCGCCTGCACAGCCCGCACAACCTGCACCTTCTACCCCGCCTCCCGCATCTACTCCGCAGCAGCCCAAGTAAGCAGGAGACCGCGCAAAGCTGATGTTTGAACGTCTGTCACCACTGTTTCCCTACCTGAAGCGCTACCGCCGTCAACTGGCGACGGGTGCGGTGGTGACCGTTCTTTATAACGCCAGCAAAATTACGCTGCCGAAGATCATCGGCTCGGCCGTGGATGACATGCGCCTGGGAGTGACCCGGGACAAGATCTTCCATCATGGCCTGTTGCTCTTTGGCGTCGCGGCGCTGAGCGCTGTATTTCTCTACCTGATGCGGCAGATTGTGATCGGCGCCAGCCGCGAGATCGAGTTCGACCTGCGCAACGATCTCTTTGAAAACCTGCTGCGACAGCCGCCCAGCTTCTATCACCAGCACCGAACCGGCGACATCATGGCGCGCACGACCAATGATCTCAACGCGGTGCGTCAGCTTCTGGGTCCAGCCATCATGTACAGCGCCAATACTGTGGTCTTCACAGCGGCCGCGCTTCCCTTCATGTTGAAGATCAGCCCGTGGGTCACGCTGTGCGCCTTTGTTCCCCTGCCCATCGCGTCAGTTGTGGTGCAGTACTTCGGCAGCCGGATCCATACGCGGTTCGAACGCATTCAGGCCATGTTCTCTGAGATCTCCGCCAAGGCCCAGGAGAACTTCTCCGGCGCCCGCTTTATTCGCGCCTTTGCGCAGGAAGAAGCGGAGATCGCCTCATGGGAGACAGCCAATCAGGAGTACATCCGCCGCAGCCTGCTCCTGGTCCGGCTGATGGCCATGCTGTGGCCCACGCTTGAGTTTGTTCTCGGCTTCGCCATGGTCATCACGCTGCTCGTTGGCGGCCATGAAGTAGTAAAAGGACACGTCTCTGCCGGAAACTTCACCGCCTTTGCCATTATCATCGTGCAACTTACCTGGCCGATGATCGCTCTGGGCTGGGTCGTCAACCTCTTCCAGCGCGGAACCGCCTCGGTTGTGCGCATCGACGAGCTGCTGAAGTGGGTTCCACTCATCGACGACTCTGCTGTGGATTCAGCGATCGCAGCCGATCTGAAACTGCGTGGCGATATTGAGTTCCGAAATCTCAGCTTTGCCTACGGCTCCAATGCCGCGGTGCTGCACGATATCACCCTGACGATCCCCGCAGGCTCTTCACTCGCGATCGTCGGTCCTACCGGCTCGGGCAAGTCCACTCTGGTGCATCTGATTCCCCGTCTTCTGGATGCGAAGGGAGACCAGGTGCTGATCGACGGCGTTCCCATCCGTCACTATCCGCTGGATGTCTTGCGCTCCAATATCGGCTTCGTCCCCCAGGAGACCTTCCTCTTCTCAGAGAGCATTCGGGAAAACATCGCCTTCGGTGTCCAGGACGCCACAGACGAACAGATCGTGCATGCCGCCACCACGGCCCACATCGCAAAAGAGATCCAGGAGTTTCCCAACGGATTCGACACCGTCGTGGGTGAGCGTGGCATCACCCTTTCGGGCGGCCAGAAACAGCGCACGGCTATTGCACGCGCTTTGATTCGGGAACCACGCATCTTGATTCTGGATGATGCGCTTGCATCCGTCGACACTTACACCGAAGAGCGCATCCTGAGCGGCCTGAAGCAGGAGATGCAGGATCGCACTACCATCTTCATCTCGCATCGTGTCTCAACGGCCGCAAACGCCGACCAGATTGCGGTTCTCATCGATGGACGTATCGCCGAGCTCGGCACTCACGAAGAGTTACTGATGAAAGGCGGGTATTACACCAGCCTGTTTGAGAAGCAGCAGCTCGAAGAAGAGATTGCCGTCACCGCTTAGGTAGAGCCGTGGGCTTGAAGCCCACGCTCCCACCGACTTTCGCTACCCACAAAGAAGAACGCATCGAGCTCCGCTCGATGCGTTCTTCTTTCATTCAAAAACTTTGGAATTGTCTGAGCTTAGGCGCTCCACCGGGCACCGGCCTGTGCACCGCTCTCGACCA
>NZ_JBFRCY010000608.1:0-2894 GCF_052113305.1 Terriglobus sp. YAF25 | reverse complement strand
AGCTGGTACAGGGCACCACGCTGGACATTCAGGAGACGAAGCCCGGTGTACGCATTCTTGAGATCGACGGCAAGCCGTATGAGGTTTATGAGTCGATCACATCGTTGTACGACTACTGCTATCTCGTCGCCAGTGTTGTCGGCCTGGTATGCATCCGCATCTTCGGGTACCACGGAGCGGAGGCTGAAAAGCTTGCGGAAGAAACAGGCCTGGCCTTCCAGGTAACGAATATCCTGCGCGATGTGAAAGAAGATGGCGAGCGGGGCCGCATCTATCTTCCTCTGGATGAGTTGCAGGCAGCGGGACTCGCGCCCGCCGATGTTGTTCAGGGCGATCCACAGCGTCTGCGTCCTGTCCTGCTGAGCCTTGCCGCAAAGGCAAGGGCAATGTATTTCGCCTCAGATCGTCTGATTCCGATGCTTGATCGTGACAGCAGGGCAGCGATGTGGGTGCTGGCAAAGATCTATCGCATGCTGCTGGAACGTATCGAGAGGATGGAGTTCGATGTCTTCTCCGAGCGTGTCTCTGTGCCGACGGCCACCAAGCTTCGGGTGCTGGGGCAGGGCATGGGGATGACCCTGTGGAACCGGGTGGTTGCGCGATGAAAGACGTCATTATTGTCGGCGGAGGACTCGCCGGCCTGACGGCTGCGCACGCGCTCGCAATGCAGGGAATCTCCGTGCAGGTGTTGGAGCGTCGTCCATACATCGGTGGACGGGCGTACTCCTACGAGCATCCCGCTCTGAACGAGGTCATTGACTGTCAGCATGTCATGCTCGGTTGCTGTACGAATCTTGTCGCTCTCTGCAAGGCGGCAGGGCTGGGAGACAAGATTCGCTGGTATGACGATCTGACATTCCTGGAGCCGGGCGGGCGCGCCAGCCGCATTGGTCCCAGCGGTCTGCCGGCGCCGGGGCACAACAGCCTGAGCTTTTTGACGGCGCCAATGCTCGGTGTTGCCGATAAGGCAGCCATCGTGCGGGGACTGCTCCAGTTCCTACGAGGGTATCCAACGGACGATACGGAGAGCTTCGCGAGCTGGTTGAAGCGTACGGGCCAGACGGAGCGGGCTATCAAGCACTTCTGGGCTCCGGTCATCATCGGTGCGCTGAACGACCGTTTCGAGAACTGTTCGCTGAGGTACGCCGGACAGGTCTTCCATGAGTCCTTCCTGAAGGCGTCCACCGCCGGGCGGCTCGGTATTCCCATGCTTCCGCTGAGCGCGTTCTATGGCGAGGTAGCCCGGGCAGCGGAGGAACAGGGCGCGGAGTTCGTGCTGCGGGCGAGCGTTGAGAGTATCTCCGGAGACTCCACCACTGGCTTTACGCTGCAAACCACAGCCGGGGTCTTTCAGGCCAGACAGGTGATCGCCGCTCTCCCCTTCGAACAGGCGGTGAAGCTGCTCCCAGAGCTTACGTCAACGATTACGCACTTCGTTCATGCGCCCATTACGACGGTCCATCTCTGGTGGGAGAACGAGATCACGGACCTGGACCATGCGGTCCTGCTCGATACCACCATCGAATGGATCTTCCATAAGTCCCGCATCCGGGGATACGACGCCTCGCGTGGCAGCTATACGGAGCTTGTCATCAGCGCTTCCCACCGGCAGCTCAAGCAGGAGCGGGATGAGATTWTCCAAAGCGCAATCAATGAGTTAGCTCTATTTTTCCCGAAGACGAARACGACCCGGTTGCTCAAAACCGGGGTATTGAAAGAGGCCCGGGCCACCTTTTCGGTGCTGCCTGGGCTCGACCGCTACCGCCCCTCCCAGGGGGAGAGCGGCCGCCCAGGAATTTTTCTTGCAGGGGACTGGACGAAGACAGGCTGGCCCTCTACGATGGAGGGCGCTGTCCGCAGCGGGTTGTTGGCTGCGTCATCGATTACGGAGCGTGTAAACCTTGAGCCCGATCTTCCAGCCGACGGAATTATGCCGTGGATTCTTGGGGGTTTTTAGCGTTTTCACGTGGCGTTCACATGCCAGCAACCGGACTGAAACCGTAAACGGTGACGCTAATAGAAACACAAAAGGAGTGTTCTCTCATGCGCAGACGGATTCAATCCGCGCGGTTGATGTGCTTCTACCTGCTTCTTGTTGTTGGCCTCGTGATGCTCAGTCCAGTTGTTGGTTGGGCGCAATTCGAAAACGCATCTGTGATTGGTTATGTCCGTGACAAATCGGGAGCTGCGGTTTCCGGCTCTTCCGTTACGCTGACCAACACAGGTACAAACGTCTCCCAGACGTCCAAAACTGACGGAGAAGGCAAGTTTGAGTTCAATTCCGTCAACATTGGCAACTACGTGGTTACCGCAGAGTCTGCGGGATTCCAAACAACGAAAACTGCCCCATTTGCTCTGACGGTCAATGCTCGTCAGCGTGTCGACGTGAACGTGGCTGCCGGCACCGTCAATGAGACGGTCGAAGTGAGTGCTGCCGCTCAAATTCTCGATACCGAAACCAGTTCACGGTCGACGGTTGTTGGCACACGCGAAGTTGAGAGCCTTCCGCTCAACGGACGTTCGTATGCGGACCTTGCCCTGCTGGTACCCGGAACCCGCAAGTCCTTCCTGGAGAATCAGACAACCTCTAGCCGTGAGGCATCGTTCAATGTCAACGGTCAGCGTTCCGCGTTCAACAACTTCCTGTTGGACGGCTTGGACAACAACAACTACGGTACTTCGAACCAGGGTTTTGCCAACGAAAACATTCCTCCCTCTCCGGATGCGGTGAGCGAATTCCGCGTCGAGGTGAATAACTATTCGGCGGAATATGGCCGAGCTCCTGGCGCCGTAGTTAATGCTGCCATCCGTCGCGGTACGAACCAGATCCACGGCCGCGCCTGGGATTATGTCCGCAATACCAGCTTCAACGCGATCGGACCGTTCCTTGCGAC
>NZ_JBFRCY010000607.1:0-3539 GCF_052113305.1 Terriglobus sp. YAF25 | reverse complement strand
CTCCTGATGGAAGGCCAGAGCCTCGTCCACATCTGCTCACTCGACAACATGCCTTCACGCCAGACCGTCGCACGCTGGCTCGCGGCCAAACCTGACTTCCAACAGCGATACAAACAGGCCCGTGAAGTACAGGCCGAATTCATGGCAGACGAACTGCTCGAACTCGCCGACGATGCAACCGAGGACTTCTACGGAGAAGGCCAGCCCAATCGCGTCGCCGTACAACGCTCCAAGTTGAAGATCGATACGCGCAAGTGGGTCGCCTCGAAATTGCTTCCACGCAAATACGGCGACCGCATCGACATGAACGTAACCGGTGAGATCTCGCTCGCCGAGATGGTGAAGGAGGCACGTGCGCGCGCAGACAAACAATCCCGCTGACGCAGCCCTTGCCGCCGACATCGGCAGCTTCACTCACGATCCTCTTGGTTACGTCTCCTACGCCTTCCCCTGGGGCACAGGCGAGCTGGAGCAACATCACGGCCCGCGCCGCTGGCAGCGCGAGAAGCTGCAGCAGATCGGCGAACATCTTCGTACGAATCGCACCGATCCTATCCAGCTCGCCGTCGCATCAGGTCACGGAATAGGCAAAAGCGCGCTCATCGGCATGATCGTCAACTGGGGCATCTCCACCTTTGAAGACTGCCGCATCGTCGTCACCGCCAACACCGAAAACCAGCTCCGCACCAAGACCTGGCCTGAGATCAGCAAGTGGACACGTCTCTCCATCAACGCCCACTGGTGGGAGATCACCGCCACCACCATCAACGCTAAAGATAAGCAGCACGCCCGCCAGTGGCGTGCCGACGCGCTTGCCTGGTCCGAACACAACACCGAAGCCTTCGCCGGCCTGCACAATCAGGGCAAACGCATCATCGTCATCTACGACGAAGCCTCGGCCATCGCCGACCGTATCTGGGAGGTCACTGAAGGCGCGCTCACCGATGCCGACACCGAGATCCTGTGGATCGCCTTCGGCAACCCCACCAAGAACACCGGCCGCTTCCGCGAGTGCTTTGGCAAGTTCAAACATCGCTGGCTTATTAGCCAGATCGACTCGCGCTCTGTCGAAGGCACCAACCTGCAGCAGTTGAAAAAGTGGGAAGAGGACTGGGGCGAAGACTCTGACTTCTTCCGCGTTCGTGCCCGCGGCGAGTTTCCTCGCGCCAGCTCACGGCAGTTCATCGCCAGCGACATCGTCGCCAACGCCCGCCGCTTCAAAGCAGAAGGTTACAGCGCTCTGCCGAAGATCCTCTCCGTCGACGTCGCCCGCTTCGGCAACGACCAGACCGTCATCGGTCTTCGCCAGGGCCGCCGCTACACCATCCTGAATACCTATCGCGGTCTCCCCGTCGATCAGGTCGCAGGCCGCGTCTCTGAATACATTGAGAGCGAACACCCGGCCATGACCGTCGTCGATGGCGGCGGTGTCGGTGGTGGCGTCATCGATGTGCTTCGTTCGCGCGGCTACGGTCGCAAGCTACATGAGTACAACTCAAGCCACTCTCCCGAAGACACAGCTCGCTACGCCAACAAACGCGCCGAATCCTGGGGACAGATGCGTGAATGGCTCGCCGCCGGCGCCGAGATTCCCGACGATCCAGAGCTCGGCGAGGACATCACCTCGCCTGAATACTTCTTCACCGCGAAGAACCAGATCCAGCTCGAAGGCAAAGACGAGATGAAGGCACGCGGCCTCGCCTCTCCTGACAAAGGTGACAACCTCGCCATGACCTTCGCCGTAAAGGTAGCCACTGTGAACCAGCAACAGCAGCATGACGAATACACCGGCACACTCGCCGGAGCACAGGGGTGGATGGCATGAAGAAAGATGTAACTGAAAACCCGGCGCTCCGCCGCATCGCCAACCAGCCCGTCACGATGCGTCACGGAGACAACGGCACTCGCCGCGTTGGTACCGTCGTTCCGCCAAGCTACGGCAACACCCAGGGGATGAAGCCCGCGGACTTCAATGTCTTCACCTCCATCGCCGGGCAGRACGTCAAACGCGCGAAACTCTATACCGCTCCTGAAGCCAACGTTCCCTCGAAGCCACGCAGCGAGGACGCCCCGCAGCAGAAGAAGACTAAAGAAGAGAAACTCCTCGACGTTGCCAGACGCCGCTTCCAACTCGCAGCCGAAGCCGAATCGTCGGGCCGCAAAGAAGCTCTCGAAGATCTGGAGTTCTTCTCCGGCAAGCAGTGGGACGACACCATTCAACGTCAGCGCCAGATGGATGGCCGTCCCTGCCTGACCATCAATCGTCTGCCGCAGTTCGTCCGCCAGGTCACCAACGAACAGCGTCAGAACCGGCCCAGCATTCAGGTCAATCCCGTCGATGATGGAGCCGACGTCGAGACCGCGCGCATCCTGCAGGGCCTCATCCGCCACATCGAGTACGACTCCGGCGCCGACGCCGCGTATGATACTGCCTTCTTCGGCGCAGCAGCTTTCAGCTTCGGCTACTTCCGCATCACGACGGACTACAGCGGCCCTCTCTCCTTCGAGCAGGAGATCCGCATCAAGCGCATCCGCAATCCCTTCACCGTCTACTACGATCCCCATGCCAAGGAAGCCGAACCGAATGGGCCGGCCGCTGGATTCCCATCGTGAAGGTCGTCGGCGACGAGCTCGACATCGACGGCAAGCTTCTACTCAAAGGCATCGTGCGTGACGCCAAGGAACCGCAACGCCAGTTCAACTTCATGAAGTCAGCCGCAACCGAAGCCATCGCACTCGCTCCCAAGGCGCCTTTTGTGATCGCCGAAGGCCAACTCGAAGGCTACGAACGTCAGTGGGCACAGGCCAACACCAAGAGCTTCGCTTATCTGCAGTACAAGCCAACGACAGTCGGCGGTCAGCCTGCTCCTCCACCGCAGCGAATGAATGCAGAGCCGGCGATCCAGGCCATCAATATGGCCATGATGGAGTCGACCGATGATCTCAAAGCCGTGACCGGTATCTACGACGCCTCTCTCGGAGCGCAGGGCAACGAGACCAGCGGCAAGGCCATCCTCGCGCGCCAGCAACAGGCACAGGGAGCGAACTTCCACTACATCGACAACCTCACCCGAGCGATGCGTCACTGCGGCCGTATCCTTCTCGACCTGATCCCGAAGATCTACGACACCCCGCGCATCATCCGCATCCTCGGCGAAGATGGCGCACCGTCGATGGCTGCCATCGGACAACAGCAGCAACTCTCACCAGAACAAACAGCCCAGTGGCAGGGCTACGAACGCATCTACGACCTCGGCCTGGGCACGTATGACGTCACCATCTCCACCGGCCCCAGCTATCACTCCCGCCGTCAGGAAGCAGTCTCATCGATCATCGACCTCACCAAGTCCTACCCGCCGCTGATGAACATGGCCGGCGACATCCTGGTAAAAAACATGGACTGGCCCGGAGCGCAGGAGATCGCCAAACGTCTGCACACGATGCTCCCCCCGCAGATCCAACAGGAGAGCAACGGAAACCCACAACTGCCTCCACAGATCCAGCAGACGTTAGCGCAGCAGACCGAAACCATCCAGAAG
>NZ_JBFRCY010000606.1:0-2898 GCF_052113305.1 Terriglobus sp. YAF25 | reverse complement strand
CCTTAGAGCATTTGTCCTGTTGCTGGGTATCCCGAGTGGAGCGTGCAGCGGCGTTTTCATTGCGGAAAACGCCCATAGATGCACAAGCCCTGCGCTACACCTACAGGAAAAATGCTCTAGCTCGCCRTCGCATTCCGCCGGAAGAGCACAATCGCCAGTCCCAGCATCAATACAGTAAATCCTGCAAGGGCGGCAATGTGGCCGGCTACAGTACCACGCATCTCGAATCCGATACCGCCCAGGGCAATCTGGGACAGATGATAGGTCGGCCATATCGGAGCAGCCGTCTGCAGCCAGTGCGGCAGCACCTTTACCGGCATCCACAAGCCGGAGCAGAAGCTCATCGGCAGATAGATCAGGTTCAGAATGCCAGGCGCAGCCTGCGGCGGCACCACCATCGCCAGCATAAGTCCCATGGAGGCAAACGGCAGGACCCCGCCAAGAATCGTGAGCGCCAGGTTTCGGATCTCCGGAGCTGTAATCACCACATGCCCCAACGTCAGGCCAAGGGTCAGCAGCAACACGAAGATAATCGTCGCGAAGGCAAACGCGGTGAGCAGCTTTGCCATCAGATACGCCGGTGCCGGCATGGGGCTGGCCTGTTTTACCTCCAGCCAACCGAGGTTGCGCTCATTCGAGAGCGTCACGCTGATGCCAAAGAGCGAACAGCCTACCAGGCCGAAGATCGCATACGTCGCCATCAGATACTTGCTCGCCGACAGCACTTCGTATCCCCTGCTGTTCACCACACCGAAGAGCAGATAGAACATCACCGGAAAGCCGATCGTCGCCAGGGTAAAAGTGCGGGCCCGCAACAGGCGTAGAAACTCGTACTTTGCCTCTTTGCGGTACAGCGGAAAACGGGGTGCTACAGTCATCGTCGTCATCGCTACTCTCCTTTGGTCAATGCTAGAAAGGCATCTTCAAGTGCGGGACTGCTGATCTCAAGGCTGTGCAGGCCGGTATCGAGCGCCAGCATCTGGCGCACGACATCTTCGACCTCACCGGAACGCACCACCGTGGTTCCGTGTTTTACCTCAACCGAGGTGACGCCGGGCAGGCGGCGCAACAGGTCCTCATCCAACGAAGTGACGCACTTGATCGTCCTTCCAGAGACCCTTGACTTGATCTGCGCCGGTGTTCCTTCGGCGATCACCATTCCCTTGTTGATCACCACGATGCGGTTCGCCAGGCTGTCCGCTTCTTCCAGATAGTGTGTCGTCAGCAGTACTGTCTTACCCCGGGCAGCAAGATCGCGCACCTGTTGCCACAGCCCATGGCGCGATTCAATATCCATGCCCACCGTGGGCTCATCGAGAAAGACAAGGTCAGGATCCCCGCAGATCGCCAGGGCAAACAACAGGCGTTGCTTCTGGCCTCCGCTCAATTGGCTGAACAGGCGATCTTCAATCCCAGCCAGACCGGCAACACGCACGATGTGCTCTACCGGCAGCGGTGTGGGATAGTAGCTGCGGAAGAGATCGAGATACTCCTTCACCTTCAGCGTCTCTGGCACTCGCGCCACCTGCAGCATCGCGCCAATGCGAGTCCGTGTCGCCGCATCGCGGGGATTCCCGCCAAAGACACGTGCCTCGCCGGTATCCGGACCAAGCAGTCCCAACAATAATTTGATTGCGGTTGTCTTTCCTGCACCGTTTGGTCCCAGCAGCGCTACTACCTCGCCAGCCCGGAGGGAGRGAGAAACCTCATCCAGGGCGCGATGCGCTCCATAGTTCTTTGTCGCTCCACGCAGGTACGCCACCTCAACTGCCGCCGGCGTTGAGACTGCGCTTTTCTCTTCCACTGCCACCATCGCCACACCTCCCAGAGATCGTCTTCAAACTCCTCAAGCATGGCGTTGATGCTCTGCCGGCAACAGTGCCGGATGTCACTCTTCGAGCATGACATTTGTCATGCTGACAAATGTCATGTCTTCGGCCTGACAACACACACTGTTTTCCCCCTCCGCGCTCCGCGATGCTTGAGTTCGTCAAGGAGAAACCGCGATGCCACTCAAGCTCTCTGCTCTCTGCCTTCTCTTCGCCGGCACACTCGCCGCGCAGCAGTGCTCTCCCATCACGGGCACGGTACACGATACTACCGGCGCGGTGATTCCGGATGCCACGCTGACGGTGGATACCAATCCAGCGATCGTCTCCGATGCTCAGGGGCACTTCTCTTTAGGCTGCATCAGCGGGAAACACACGCTGCTGATCGAGGCTGTCAGCTTCGCACCGCAGACGATCTCTCTGCCGGGCGCCGCGACGCTGAATATCACGCTGAAGCCCGAGACCGTCACGATGGCGGTCGATGCACAGATCGACGGCTCCGGTCTGGATACCAGTGCCGGCGAAGCCGCCGGATCACGCACCCTGAACCGCCAGGACCTCGCGCAGATGGCCGACGATCCCGACGATCTGCAGCGACAGTTGCAGGCACTCGCCGCTGTCTCCGGCGGTGCTCCCGGCGCAGCCACCATCACCGTAGACGGCTTCCAGAATGGCAGCCGTATGCCGCCCAAGTCGTCGATCGCCTTTGTCCGCGTGAATCCTGATCTCTTCTCTGCCGAATACGAGCGCCCTCCTTATGAGGGCGGGCGCATTGAGATCGTCACCCGGCCCGGTCAGGACAAGTACCACGGCTCACTCTTTCTCACTGACTCGGATACGCTGTTCAACGCCCGCGATCCCTTCGCCACCAGCCGCGCCTCCATCGGCAAGCGCCGTTACGGCTTCGATCTCTCCGGACCTCTGCTCTCCAAGAAGCGCGACTTCACACTCTCCCTGGAAAAGCGAGATATCGACGACTTCGCCGTCGTCAATGCCGTGAGTCTCGACGCCACAGGCAACCAGCAGATCGTCAATCAGAACGTCCCTACGCCACAGCGTCTATGGATGG
>NZ_JBFRCY010000605.1:0-2904 GCF_052113305.1 Terriglobus sp. YAF25 | reverse complement strand
CACTATTGAGGAGATCCGCCAGTTCATCGAGGCAGATTCGTTGGCGTATCTATCGCTTGGCGGTGTGCTGAAGGCTTGTGGAGCGTACGAGCCCCACGGTAACAGCTATTGCACCGCCTGCTACACGGGGAACTATCCGACGCAGTGGGTGGATGTGGATGAGATTCTGCCGGCGGTGGCGGTGAAGGTTTAGATCGGTAGTTTTCGGCCACACCGCCGTGTATCGACATATTCAATAACCGCGCTACACCCGTTGCCCCATTCTTTAGCGAAGCGAAAGGGTGGGTATCGAGCGGAGCGAGACCGTATCTTTTGTTTGTCATCCTGAGCAAAGCGAAGGACCCGCTTTTTGAGGTTTGTCATTTCCCAGCGAAGCGGAGAAATCTGCTTCTCCACCCATACTTTTCTTATCGTGCCCGAGACAAAAAGACGGTCGCGCACAGCGCGATACCCCACGCTAAGCCCCAGTGAGCAAGTTCGCCGGGGACCCCACCCTTCGCGATGAAGCCGCGAAGAATGGGGCAACGGGTGTGTACGCTCACCGAACCTGAAGCCTTCTCCCGCGCGGTCGTTACTTCTTAGAACGGGCAGCGACGACCATGACTTCGATCAGGCCTGTGGGGACTACCAGGCGGCTGACCTGGACTGTCGCGCGGACTGGCTTATTGGGTTGTTCTTTGCTGCCGAAGCGTGACTGGTAGGCGCGGTTCATGCCGTCCAGGTCCATGACGCCGGTCTTGGAATCGGGTGCGAGGAAGACCTGCATCTGCACGATGTCGCCGAGGCCCAGGCCCTGTTCCTTCAGCACCTTCTCGATGTTGCGGAAGGCTCCGAGTGTCTGCTGTTCCGTGTTCTGGTGGAAGACCGGCGGCGTGCCCGGCTCATCCGGCGTGCCCATCACACCGCAGACATACAGCAGGTCGCCAACCCAGATCGCCGGTTCGATCTTTACATCCGGAGCACCGAGGCGCTTGACCACCACGCCCTGCTGGGCGAAGAGGGTACCGGAGAGTAAGAGGAGCGCGGCGACTGCCCGCTTCATACGCGCCTCGCGGCCACGAAGAGGTAGTCCAGAGGGAACTTCATGGTGATTTCGTGCTGACGCAGCAGTGTCGTGATCTGCGCGTAGTGGCGAATGGCGTGGGTCAGCGCGTGGAAGAAGACCGCCTTGCGCGTCGCCACCATCGAGCCCAGTGAGCGGGTGACGAACTCGATCTCTTCGTCCCAGTTCACGCTGCTGTCGGCCAGGACCTTGCGATACAGATCCATTGCACGGTCGTGGGTCGCGTAGACTTCGGCGACTGTGCCGTAGGGGATCTTGTCGTACTCGGTTGCCGGCTCGCCTGCAAGCCGTTCGGCGTAGCGCAACTCGACGGCGACGATGTGCTGCAGCAGGCCGCCGAGCGTGCTCACCTTCGCGATGTCGCAGGGAAACGCCAGCGCTTCGGGGTGTTGTTCCAACAACCCGCGAAGACGATCCGAGGTCTGGGTGTGCCACAGCAACATTTCGTCAGCGGAGAGAACAGGTGCGTTCATGCTCATCCTTCCTTTGTGAGGGCGCGGTGCCCGATATCGCGGCGATAGAACATGCCTTCGAACTGAATGCTCTCCAACCGGCCATAGATCATCGCGAGCGCCGTCTTGAGATCGTCGGCGGCGGCGGAGACTGCAAGCACGCGTCCACCTGCGGTGCGGAACTCGCCATCGACCAGTGAGGTTCCGGCGTGGAAGACCTGCACCGCACCAGTGCCGCTGGTCGGGGTGAGGCCGTCGATCTTCAGGCCGGAACGATAGCTGCCCGGGTAGCCTCCGCTGGCCGCGATCACGCAGGCGCTGGCGCCGGGCTTCATGCGGACAGCCACCTCGTTCACACGACCGTCGATCGCGGCGTCGAAGAGATCGTAGAGATCGGTCTCGAGGCGCAGCACAATCGCTTCCGTCTCCGGATCGCCCCAGCGCGTATTGAACTCCAGCACCATGGGGCCGCGAGCCGTCATCATCAGGCCGCAGAACAGGATGCCGGTGAAGGGTGTGCCCTCCTGGGCCATGCCGTCGACAACATTCTGTGTGACGTGCGTGGTGAGCCAGTCCACCATGGTCGGCTCCAGCAGCGCATCGGTGCAGTATGCGCCCATGCCGCCGGTGTTCAGTCCGGTGTCACCCTCGCCCACGCGCTTGTGGTCCTGCGCCGCGGCGATGGGAATCGCATGGCTGCCGTCACAGAGTGCGAAGAAGCTGACCTCTTCGCCTTCGAGAAACTCTTCCAGCACCAGGCGGGTGTCACTTGTGCCGAGCAGCGAGCCGGAGAAGATGCCTGCGGCGACCTCTTCCGCCTCTGCCTTGGTCTGGCAGATGACCACGCCCTTCCCGGCGGCCAGTCCGTCGGCCTTCACCACCAGGGGCGTATGGAAGATGGGCAGCGACTTCCGTACCTCTTCCAGCGAGGTGCATACGGCGTAGCGGGCCGTGGGAATGCGGCGGCGCTGCATGAATTCCTTGGCGAAGGCCTTGCTGCTCTCTAGCTGGGCTGCGGCCTGTGTCGGACCGAAGACACGCAGGCCGCGCTGCTGCATGGCGTCGACGATGCCGGCGGCGAGGGGAACTTCGGGGCCGATGACGGTCATGCTGGGCTGCTCCTGCTCGACGACGGCGAGCATCGAGGCCACGTCTTTCACATCGACCGGCAGGCAGCGCGCGATCGCGGCAATGCCTCCATTGCCGGGCGCACAGACGACTTCACTTACCTTGGAACTCTGCTGCAACGACCAGACGAGAGCATGTTCGCGTCCGCCACCACCGATTACCAGAACCTTCATATGTTTTGAGCCTAGCAAACTCGACGGGAGTACGGGTTGGGTGGATAGCATGGGCAGCACAAACCAGGTCCTTCGCTACGCTCAGGAT
>NZ_JBFRCY010000604.1:0-2905 GCF_052113305.1 Terriglobus sp. YAF25 | reverse complement strand
CCCTTGATGTATTCCAGCTCGTTAAGCTGCTTCACCGGGTGACCGTCATCCCTGACCGTAATCGTGTGCCGCACCTTGAAGGTGACCGGATCGCGAAAGGATAGCATCGCCGAGCCGTCGCTGGTGATGATCTCCCGCTCGGACCGGGTCATGCCCCATCCCTCTCCCTCGTAGGTGAACTGCCGTATCGGCCTGAGGGAGAACCGGTCGTAGACGAAGCCGGTATGCGTCTCCCAGGTCCACTGGTAGAGGTTCGCACCCCAGTCCACAATGCCTTCTCCGAAAAATTGTGACGGCAGAGCGGTCTGCTGCAGCACCTTGCCGGTTGCGGGATCGGTCACCACAAGCCGCGAGTCGCCTTCACGTCCCGTACCCTCATAGAACATGCCGTCCCGGTAGAAGAGGCCCTCGGTGTAGTTGTCCGTCGCATGCGGATAGCTCGCAACCACGCGATATCCCACCACCGGCGCTGCCGCCAATGGAAGAACCCACAACAGCCCAATACAGAAGCAGAGAAGCGACCGAATTGTCTGACTACTCATTCCCATCCCTCGCAAGGATTCCTTTACCCCCGAACAATTGGGTGCCCCATATCTCGGCAAAGCCGAGATGTGGGTTTGCAGAACGCCATGCCTACGTGATGGTACGACCGGCCTGTCGTGGAACCACACCCACATCTGGCGATAAAGCTGCCAGATATGGGGCACCCAGACATAATCAGTCCACGCTTCAACTTTCAACGCGAAACTCGCAATGCGAGTTTCGCTGCCCCTGTGTTACTCTGGCGGCCCGTTTGGGAGGAGGCAAGAGTATGTTGAAGTTTCATCGCATCGCGCTGTTACTGGCACTGATCCCTCTGTTGTATTCCCCCGTTGCACCAGCGCAGGCCGCCAAGCCTGCTAAGCCTGCTGCTGCCGCGACGGCTAAGCCCGCTGCAAACACCCCTGCGAAGCCGGCCGCGGCTGCTTCCAGCGCAGCGTCTGCATCCAGCCTGATCGATATCAACAGCGCAACCGCCGATCAGCTCAAGGCTATCCCTGGCATCGGCGATGTCTACTCCAAAAAGATCATCGACGGCCGTCCCTATGCCAACAAGACGCAGCTCGTCAGCAAAAACATCCTTCCGCAGGGCGTCTATGACAAGGTGAAGGACAAGATCATCGCCAAACAGGCGAAGAAGTAAATCTCATCACAAGTAGATCGGAGGGGGGACAGGTGCGGCAAAGCTGGTTTCGGCAGTTCTTAATGGCGAGCTGTGTTGCGGCCCTGCTTCTTCCTCCGTATGTCTCCTCTCCGGCACAGGCACCGCAGGCCGATGAGGATGCCGCCGTGGTCGATGCTGTCCGCACTATGTACCGTGCAGCCACCAAAGACGATCTCGATCTTTTCCACTCCGTTGTCTCGGCCCGCTTCCACGCCTTTGATGGCGGCAAGCGTTTTGACGGTGATGCGCTTCCCCTGTTGATCCGCCAGGCCCACGAGGCTGGTGTTGTTTACGTCTGGCAGGTGACGGAGCCTGAGGTGCACCGTACCAGCAACACCGCGTGGATTGCCTATACGAACGTCGGTTCGCGAACAGGAAAAGACGGACAGACCGTTCCAATGAAATGGCTGGAATCAGCTCAATTGGAAAAGCAGGGTGGCAAGTGGCTGATTGTGTTTTTTCACAGCACCCGCATGCCGATGTGATGCGGTTGTTACCCGTTTTCCCGACCAGAAAAGTCACCGAGCTGGTGAACGTTAGGTCCAGTCCCTGGACCCATGGAAGATCGAACGGATATCCCCCATCCTGTGGGAAAGGATGCCGGCACAGCGAAAACCTGCCGCAAAAAAGGTGCTGTCTGAGGCATGTCCCTCATGCTACCCTTCTCTAGATTCTTGGAGACTGTTGAGTAATGATCTCTCCCCGGAAACTGCTGCCATATCTGTTGGCGCTCGGGCTATCCGCCTTCGTCTGCCTCACCGATGCCGCTTTACCCCCCGTACAGGCTCAGCAGATTGACGTCGATGGAACCGAAACCGCTCCCGCAAAGCTGGATATCAATGCCGCAACACCCGAACAGCTGAGATCGCTGGGATTGGGCGAGAACTACGTTCGCCGCGTCATCGCGGGTCGTCCCTACACGGCGAAGAATCAGCTGATAAGCCGCGGTGTTCTGCCGCAGGACGCGTACGAGCTCATCAAAGAGCGCCTGGTCGCGCATCACTCCAAACAGCAGTAACTGGTTCGTAAACCATTCGGTCTGCTCGTTCGTCTCCGATGCTAGGATGAGCACCGACACGGATGCATACATTTTCCCCATCACGGCCCAGGTACCGCCCCGCCGTCGTGCAATATCTACTGCTTCTGCTCATCGCCGCCATGGCCCTCGGCCAATGGGGGAATACTGCCTATCGCATGGTGCGAGGCATCTTCGGCGCTGAGCGCGGTATCCGAGCGCCTTTCAGCCTCAGCAACGGTGTCGTGGAGGGGATGAGTCCCTTTCTTCGTCATACGGGTCTGCAGGTCGGCGACCGCCTGCTCGCCGTCAACGGTCACGAGCTGACCGGCGAGGCCGTTCTGCTGCGGGAGCTCGCCCACGAGCATCTCGGCGACACCATCAAGGTGGAGGTGCAGCACCCCGACGGGAAACATCAGACGGTAAGCTGGCAGCTCATCACACCGCAGCGTCGCCGTGGTGGAGGCAGGCCCGCAGGCTGGATCGGCCCGCTGCTGCTGCTTGTCATCCTCCCCTTGGCCTTTCTTCTCGTCGGCCTCTGGGTGGTGCTCGCCAAACCGCATGACCTCAGCGCATGGCTGGTCCTTGGCATCCTCCCCTACTTTGAGGCGCTACTTTCACCGGCTAATCCGCAGGGAGATTGGACCATCTGGTTTGCCCCTTTCTGGAATGAGACCGCACAGATG
>NZ_JBFRCY010000603.1:0-4687 GCF_052113305.1 Terriglobus sp. YAF25 | reverse complement strand
GATCTGGGAGTTGAGCGGAGACACCTCCGATGGGGAGCTGTTGCATACCGTCCATCGCTCCCTGAACCGTCCTCCTGCCTGGTACACCTTTCCGCCAGATGGCTCTCCTGCAGGCGGTCCACAACAGACAGTACAAACTCGGTCAGCCGAAGCCCCCTAAGCTTTGCTACACTGGCGGCTCAAGCACAATGACCATGGCCGAGAGCACCTTTGTTCCCATGAAGATGCTGCTGGAAGATCGCAGCAACCGTGTTCCCCGCACATTGGACCATGTGCCCTTCACGATCGGGCGTCTCACCGACCGCTCGCTGGTGCTGGACCACCCGTTCATCTCGCGCTCGCACGCACAGATCAACTTCATTGACGGGCAGTACTTCCTCGAGGATCTGCGGAGCACCCACGGCACCTATCTGAACGGCCGCCGTCTGGATCCGATGGCCGGTCCACAGCAGCTCAACGCCGGAGACAAGCTTCGTTTTGGCTCCTCCGACGGCCCCCTGCTCCGCTTCGGCAAACCGGACCGCGATGTGGCCAGCCTGAAAGACCTGATGGGCCAGATGCAGTCCATCGCGATGCCGAGCGAAGGCTCAGACCTGGAGAAGCTGCGCTGGTTCCTGGAGGCTGCCCGGAAGCTGAACGCCGTCGGCGCCGTACAGGAGGTGCTGCAGTCGCTCGTCGAGATTACGCTCGACCTGACGCAGATGGAGCGCGGGTATGTCTACCTGCGCGACACGGGGACAGGCGAGATGTCGATGGCCGTCGGACTCACACTCGCCGGGGAGAAGCTTGCCGATGACCGCGGTGTGGCTCAGTCGGCCATCCAGCAGGCGACACGCACCGCCGCCGAATTCATCGTCACCGATACGCTCTCACTCGATGGCGGGATGTCTGACTCCATGGTTGCCGGCAGCATCCGCACCGTAATCTGCATTCCCCTTCGGAGCCGTCACGGTGATTTTGGCAGCGACGAAGACAGCAAGGCGGAGCTCGGCGGAGAGGTCCGCGGCATCCTCTATCTCGACAGTCGCCTGAAGGCGGGTGCTCTCAACGAGGTCGATAGCGGCCTGCTGGAGACGATCGCCGGCGAAGCAGCGTCCCTGATTGAAAACGCATCGCTCGCCCGCGCGGAAGAAGCTGCCCGCCGCTATCGTGAGGAGCTGAACATCGCGGCGCAGATCCAGCAGGGCCTGATGACCGTGCACTCCTGGTGGGAGACGGAGTGGTTGAGAAGCTCACCGCGACCAATCTTCCCGTCGGCCTGCTTCCCGATGCCGAGTATGAGACCGCCTATCTGAAGATGCCGCAGAACAGCCGCCTGATCCTGGTGACGGACGGAGTGACTGAAGCCGAAAATCCCGAAGGTGAGTTCTTCGGTGATGACCGGCTTGAGGGCGCCGCATCTCAGTTTGAGTCCATGACAGAGATGTTCGACTCCGTGCAGCGCTTTATGAACGGAGCTCCACCGACGGACGACTGCACGATGATCGAGTTGCGGTACCACGATCGCCGCGCAGAAACTCGCGCTTAGGCGTCTAGAGCAATCGTTGAAGCGCCGAGTTCGGAACTGCGTCTGCGGGTTTGGCAACTCCCATCCGCAAGGATGGAGAGCGAGGCCGCGGAACAGGTGTCAGCACCGGCTGAATCGAGTAACACCTAGCGTGCATCGGGCATACATCAAGTCCATTTTCGAGTGCGGATGGAAGGGCGGCGACAGAGACTAGGGGACAAGAGCAAAAGGTCTAAGTAACTGTACCGTTTGCCAACTGCCCTTTCAGCCATACGCGTATTGTCCATGACCAAGATCCAAGGTGATGAAGTTGCCCGGGATCGTATCGAGTGTGATTGGTATGGCGGGATGGAATGCGTTTCCGTGCCCCGGGATGTTCTCCGGTAGACCATCTCTCGTGGCAATGACGCGGGCATCCGCAACCGCGAGTACAGGTTTCCCATAAGAAAAGTAAGAGTTTTTGTTCGTCGGATCTCCGGAAGATGTAGCCCCGTTCTGCACTCTTTGCCAATCGATCGCGTAGCGTTCGTCGATGACCGGCTGACCATTGAGGACGTGTACCCCACGACGATGGTGATTGTCGGGGTCGCTATCTGGAGCGTCATCCGCTATCCAGCTTGGCCCTTCCACAGGTGGCCCGAGTACTTGTAAAGGCGTGTGATGTGTCTCAACGATAGCGCCCTCTGCTGCTAACCCCGAAGCTACGACTCGATGAGCGAGCCGTTCCGGTACTTTTGCAGTTCCATCAAACTCAATAGACATGAAGACTATGACGGTCTGACCTCCCGCCACTTGCAGTGGTACAGCCGGCTTTCCAGAGGTCAGAAGCACCGTCATGGACTGAAGACGTTGACCTTCAAAGACCGCGATTGGTTGGGCTGGTAGGTCAGGATTGATAACCTCAATGCGGTCCAGGGACACAGAAGAAGGCATGAAGTTTGTGAGGTGCATCTCATAGAAAAGGTAGGTATGACCTTCACTGGGAAACGCAGTTGGAGCGAACGGAATGCGCGTTTCCATCTGAAGTGGAAAGGGAGCGGGCTTAGGTAACTGCTGGCATGGTGCCGCAATGCAAATGAGGGCAATCACCATGTGAAGAGGGAAACGGAATCGCATGCCCATGTGTTACGAAGCCGACATCAAAAAGTTCCAGGCTTCTTCACCTGATACTTGACGATGTACAGCCTTCTCATGGAAGGCGTGCAGCGGCGTTTTCATCAACGGAAAACGCCCATAGATACGGAAGCCCTACACTACGCCTACAGGGAAAATGCTCTACCGTCCTTTAGCCTTCGCTTCCATCAGCAGGGGTGAGCCCGCATCGGCGTCGTTCCAGAGCGTCGCAAACGCTTTATAGGCCGGCGCGGCGTTGTTGTGATCTCCCATGGCATCGTACGCATGGGCCAGGCCGATCTGTGCCGCTGGATAGACCGTACCGCCCGTGAGCAGCGACTGACCGCGATGTTGCAACTGAACCTGATGATCGATAAGCGCGACCTGAGGCTTACCGGTCGCAACCTGTGCCAGGCCACGCAGGTAGGCTCCGATGGTTATCGTGTCATAGGCCTTAGCCTTCGATAACAGATCAAGTGCAGCCGCGGGCTGGCCCGTCTTCAACTGAATCGCCGCGGTGACCACAGGCGCGAAGTACTCCTTTGCTGCCGTCCCCTGCTGGCTGTTCAATGCGCTGAGATGCTGTTGCGCTGCTGTCTCATCACCGCACATCGCAGCTGCCAGACCTGCATAGTACGCCGCTCTGGGAGCGGTCGACGTTGCGGAAGGAAGAAAGGCTTTTGCGCCGCCGCAGTCGGAGAGCAAGGCTCGATCCAACGCTGCCTGGCCTGCAAAGGTCGCCGCTACGGCAGCCAACTTCGGATTCTGGGATACGGAAGAAATCGCCTGCCGCCATACGGCTGCTCCGGCCTGCAATTTTCCAGTGTTATCCAGATAGGTTGCATAGGCTGGAGCCACAGTCAACGCATCGGGGTGCTGCCTGGCCAGTTCAATCTGTGCAGCAAGAAGATCATCCTTCCCTTGAAGATAGGCCGCCAGCAATTCCTGATCGCTGTGCTTCGAGCCCGCTTTCACGGCTTGGCGTTCCAGTTCCAGAGCCGCCTCATAGCGGTTCTGTGCCGTCATCGCGACTTCCGCCTCACGATACAGGCTGCCATCGCTCGGATTCAGTTTCAGACCCTCCTGAGCCGCTTGCCCGGCTTCTGCCCAGCGTCCCATCTTTCGATCCAAGACAGCTTGCAGCCGGAAGCCATCAGGGTCGCTCGCAAAGGCCGTCAGATACGTCTTTGCGAGTTCGGATGCCTTCGGCAGGTTGCCGGAGACGAACAGCTCCTGGGCCAGCGCTGACAGTGCAGCCAGGCGCTGCCCGCTCTTGGCCGCGTTAGCGCCGGCAGAACGTGCTGCCGCGGCGGCTGCGTCATGCGCACCGACAGCCTCATACAACAGCGCCAGCTTCAGCGCAGGCTGTACAAATGCCGGGTCGGCGGCGACAGCACGCTCATAGGCCTGCATGGCCAGCGCCGGCTGCCACAGGCTGAGGGCGATCTCGCCCTGAGCGTATTCCCGCAAGGCCTCCTGCGAGGAGCTGGACAGGCTATTGAACGAAACACTCGTCTTCTGGATGTCAGCGTTCGATTCTCCCAGGGCGGCGCGTAGCGGTTGGGCCAGGCGATCCAGGCTGACACCGATCTGCTCCTTGCTGACAGCCCTGTCGGTAAACGTTGCCAGCGTACGATTCGAAGCCGTTTCATGCAGCGTCAGCTCAATGTCATAGCCGGCTCCGCTGCTGGCGACCCTGCCAAACAGGAAGACCGGAACACCGGAGTCAGTCGCGACCTGCCGCGCTTTTGCCTCGTCCACGGGCTGACTCGCGGCGCCGTCTCCGCTCAGCTGAGCGCGAAAGGATTCAGGACCGCGATACGCGATCGACGGAGACTGCGACAGCTCCATCGCGACAGCCGATGCAACCCAGTCATCCAGAGTGCTATCACCGGTGTCGTTTTGAATGGCGGTCACCATCACCGCCTGTCCCGGCGTCATGACATCGGAGACCACGCTCTTATTGCGGAATCTGAAGAATGCAAACGCTCCGGCAGCGATCACCAGAACCGCGACAGCCACGAACAGCAGCGTCTTACTGCTCTTCTTCTCCGGCTCGGCCTCAAC
>NZ_JBFRCY010000602.1:0-2909 GCF_052113305.1 Terriglobus sp. YAF25 | reverse complement strand
ATCCGTGGCTCGTCGTTGTGCTGCTGCTGTTTGTCTGGATGCTCAACTATCTGGACCGGCAGGTCATCTTCTCCATCTTCCCGTTATTGCAGGCGGAGCTTCATATCTCCACGGTGCAGCTCGGACTGCTGGGGACTTCGTTCCTGTGGGTGTATGCCTTCAGCAGTCCGCTGGCGGGCCATCTTGCTGACCGCTTCGGCAGCAAGCGGATGATCTGTTTCAGCCTGCTGGTGTGGTCGCTGATCACGTTGCTGACCGGCTACGTGCGGGGATACGGGCAACTGGTGGCGATGCGGTCGCTGATGGGCGTCAGTGAGGCCTGCTATCTGCCGGCGGGCCTGGCCATGATTGCCGCGTATCATGGTACGTGGACACGATCGAGAGCCGTGAGCCTGCACTACAGCGGCACGTATCTTGGAACGGTGCTGGGTGGAACCCTGGGCGGTTGGATCGGTTCACGTCACGGATGGCGCAGCGTCTTTAACCTCTTCGGCGGCGTGGGTGTGCTCTACGCGTTTGTGCTGATGAGCCTGCTGGGGAACCCATCCGCGGAGACGCAGGTGGAAGAGCCACCGGCGCGGGGGAAGGGATTCAAGGAAGCAGCCCGGGTGATTCTGCGCACGCCCGGGTACCGGTCGTTGTTGACTGTCTTTGGCATTGCATCCATCTGCGACTGGGCGATCTATACGTGGTTCCCGTTGTACCTGTATGAACGCTTCCACTTCTCGCTGACGAGCGCGGGCTTTACAGCGACCTTCTGGATCCGCGCGGGCGGCTTCATCGGCCTGCTCTGCGGCGGCATGCTCGCCGATCGGTGGGCTCGGAGCACCGATCGCGGCCGCGTCTGGACTCAGACGGTGGGGCTGGGGCTTGCTGCGCCATGCCTGATCGTCAGCAGTGTAACCGGGAACGTATCGCTGTTGTGCGCCTCCATGCTGCTGTTCGGGTTAGGGAAGGGAATGTACGACGGCAACACGATGCCGGTCCTGTGTGAAGGCGTTTCTGCCGGAATGCGGGCCACTGCATTCGGCTTCCTGAACTTTGCGGGTACGATTCTGGGCGGTACGGTGGCTCTCACCGCTGGCATCCTGAAGGCGTCAATTGGACTGAATGGCACCTTTCTTGGCTGTGGTCTGCTGATGCTGGTGGCGGCAGCGATTACGGCGCGGATTCGCATGCGCTCTTTAAGTGCGGAGAGTATCTAGAGCTTTGGAGGAAGGATGCAGCCGAGACTTCGACGTTGCGTTGCTTTGATCTTCGTCTTTGCCACGGGCGCGGCCCTGGCACAGGTGGAGACCGCCAATCTGTGGAATGCGGGTATAGGTGGCTATGCCACCTATCGTGTGCCGGGCATGGTGAAGACCAAGCGGGGAACCTTGCTTGCTTATTGTGGGGGCCGGAAAGATCTCTCAAAAGGAGACTGGTCACCGACGGACATTCTTCTACGTCGCAGTACCGACGGCGGCCATACATGGGAGCCGTCACGGCTGATCGCCGGCAACGGGCAGGACCTCACCGACAACGCGGTGATGATTGCTGACAACAAGGCAGACGAGGTGCACCTTCTCTATCAGAAGAACTATGCGAAGGTCTTCGTCCGCGACAGCAGCGACGACGGCAGAACCTTCTCACAGGAGCGCGAGATCACAGATGTTTTCGATCAGTTCAAGAGTGAGTATGACTGGAACGTGGTGACACCGGGGGTTGGGCACGGCATTCAACTGCGCAACGGGCGTCTGCTGGTATCGATCTGGATGGCGAACGGCAAGCTCAATCCCGACGGGACGCGAGCGCATGCTCCCGCAGCGGTAGGCACTGTTTATAGTGACGATCGCGGCCGCACATGGAAGCGGGGCGCCCTCGTGGCGCGTGACTCTGCTGAGATCGTCAGCCCGAATGAGACGGTTGCGGCGCAGCTTGCGGATGGAAAGGTGATGGTGAACATTCGCACCGGAGGCTCGGAGCATCTGCGCGCTGTAGCAACGAGTGACGACGGCGCCTCCGGATGGTCGAAGCCGCGTTTCGATCCGCGGCTCTTTGATCCGACCTGCGATGCAGGGTTGCTGGCTGATGTAGCAGAGAAGCGAGTGTACTTCTCGAACCCCGACTCTCGTGACGTATCTGGGGCAATAGACCGCAAGTGGCGCGCTCGCGAGAACCTGACCGTGAAGGTGAGTGAAGACGACGGACAGACATGGTCACATGAGCGCGTCCTCGATCCCGGCGTGACCGGATATAGCGATCTCGCTTCAGGAAAAGAGGAACTCTATGTCATCTACGAGTCCGGTTCGTTGCAGGGTTCCCAATCGAAGCCGGTCCATGTTTCGGTAGCGCGGGTAACAAAGTCGTGGTTGATGCAGGGGCCACAACCCAGGCCATGGAGCGCGCCGAAGTGAGCGTTGTTTCAAATTGCGGCGCTACTTCAGCATCTAGTAGCATCATCGCTGTGCCTACCAAACAACTGAAGCCAATCCGGACGCTCAGCAAATCACGCGGAGTGTTTGAGGAGTTGCGGCAGGCAATCTGCTCTGGCGACCTGGCGCCGGGAACACCGCTACGCGAGGCGCACATCGCCAAACAGCTCAATGTCAGCCAGGTTCCGGTGCGCGAAGCTTTGCTGCAGCTTGAGCATCTCGGCCTGGTGGTCCGGGTTCAGGATCGTGGCACAACGGTCACCAAGCTTACCCGTCGCGAGATTCAGCAGATGATGGAGGTGCGGCGGTACCTTGAGTTGATGGCCTTTCATCTGGCGGCGAAGCATCTGACCGATGATGTAGTTCTGGAACTGAAGCGTCATCTGCGGCGCATGCAGGAGATGGTTGCTGACGGCGATCATTTTGCAGTGGCCGAAGAAGACTTCGCCTTCCACCGTACAGTATGGCGCGCCTCGGGCAACGAGGTGTTGGAGC
>NZ_JBFRCY010000601.1:0-2910 GCF_052113305.1 Terriglobus sp. YAF25 | reverse complement strand
TCGAACGATGCTTCAACAGACTCAAACAGTTCAGAAGGTTCGCCACAAGATACTGCAAATACGCTGCTTGCTTCGCTGCTACCGTCGCCCTCGCATGCTCGTGGTTACACCTCCAGCAATTTGTCGATACACCCTAGTTACACCTTCATTGGATGGGCATTCAAACTAGCAACTAGCAACCAGGAACTAGTAACTAGACAAGGATCCGTGTCACTCGATCACTGATGCCGCAAAGGATCTCATACGGAATCGTGCCTGCGATGGCGGCTTGTTCTTCGACCGGAACGCCGTCGCCGATCAGTGTGACCTCGTCACCGATGGCGGCGTCGGGAACGTGGGTGACGTCGATCACGGTCAGGTCCATGGAGACGCGCCCCACTATCGGTGCATGGACGATCGGTGCATGTGTCTCGCGCAACAGCACGCGGCCGCGATTGGAGAGCTCGCGCCGTAGTCCATCCGCATATCCAACGGGGATCAGCGCCAGCCGCATGGGCGTCGGTGCGGTGAAGGTGGCGCTGTAGCCCACGGTCGCTCCCGCAGGAACATCGCGCAGGCTCAGAATGCGTGTCTTCCAGGCCATCACCGGCTGCAGTGTCTGCCGCACATGGGGTGCGGCTCCGCTCAGCTTCAGAGCGTAGCCGTAGAGTGCAAGGCCGGATCGTGTCATCGGTTGTGCGCCGCAGGCGGTGGCGATCTCTTTGATCTGCGAGAGAATCTGTCCGGCGTCGACACCGGAGGTGTTTCCCGCGTGGACCCAGTCCAGCCGCAGACCGCTCGCTTTTACCTGTGCGGCGAAGCGATCCATCTGCTCCCGATTCAAAGGAGAGCCTGCCTCTTCGGTTGAACCCAGGTGCGTCATCGCGCTCTCAATTCGCAACGGAGAGTCCTCGGCGATCAGCGCGGCGAACGCTGCCAGATCGGCAACGCCCTGGCGAGCCATCCCGGTATCGACCTCTACGTGGACGGGAAAACTCTTCGGCCCCAGGCTGCGGGCGCGGGCAGCATCTTCCAGCAGGCGAAGCTGGTACTCCTCCCAGATCACGGGTGTCAGGCGATGTTCTACGGCCACAGCGGCCTCACCATTCCACACGCCACACATCACCAGGATGCGCGGCTGCAGGAAGCCTGGCAGCATGCCCAGCGATGCCTTGACGCGTACGCCCTCTTCCACCGAGGTCACACCCAGCCACGCGGCGCCGGAACCGGCAAGAACCGGAGCACACAACTCGGAGCCGTGACCGTAGGCATCTGCCTTTACAACGGCGAGCAGCTCCATGCCTGCAGCTTCGCGGGTATGGCGATAGTTCGTTGCCAGCCGCACGGCCGAGATCTCGGCCCATACCGGCCGTACGTGATTGGGTTCAACAGCGCGCATCTACTTCCATGCTAGTGGGCGCTGCGGTGGAATCTCACCTGCCGGGAACCTTAGCGGCTACCCATTTGCGTTTTTCGGCTTCTCGAACTGGCGCAGATAGTCTTCGAGGCGCTGGCCCTTCTTCAGCGTGAAGGGTTCATTCAGAAGCTCGAATTTTTCCATGCGGTCCAGGCGGAAGAGGCGGAAGTCGTTGCGCAGCTCGCACCAGGTGGCAGCAGTCCAGGYGCCGCCCCAGAAGTAAAGCGCCAGCGGACGCGCGCGCCGGTTATGGCTCCATTGCCCGTCTTCCCGGCAATAGTCGAAGCGGATGATGCGCTGCTCCACGCATGCCGCGTGAATGCGGTCGATCAGCGTACGCACGGTCTTTTGCAGCCGGTAACCCGGTGCATACATCATCACGGAGTCGATCTGCTGGCGCATCTCCGGCGGAAGGACGGCTTCGATCTTGCGCAGAGCATCGGCTGCCCCGGCAACGGCCTCGTCACCGCCCCAGGCTTTCACCAGCCGGGCTCCGAGGACAAGCGCGCTTAATTCGTTGGCATTGAACATCAGCGGAGGAAGATCCATGTCGCGGCGTAGCGTATAGCCCACGCCTGCCTCGCCGAGAATCGGCATGCCTGAGAGCTGAAGGTCGCGCACGTCACGATAAACAGTGCGTTCGCTCACCTCCRGCTTGCGGGCGAGATCGCGTGCCGTCAGCAAACGGCCGGCACGCAGGACTTGAACGATACGGAAGAGCCGGTCGGCACGGCGCATGGCAGCAATGGTATCCCGTCGTAGCGGTGGTTACTCGGTGGAATGCAGACCGACGGTGTTGCCCTCGGTATCGCGGATGCAGGCAAAGAAGCCGAAGCCGCCGGTGATCTCGGTCTTCGGAATCAGGATGGAGCCGCCCTTGGCCTTCACCCGCTCCAGCACCGGAGCAAGATCGCCCTTGCAGCTCAGATAGACGACCGTGCCGGAATCGCACGGCTTCTGGAACTCGCGCTGCACCAGCGCACCGCCGGTGCCGGCAGGATCCTTGGGAAAAACCACCATCGGGTTCTCATCGGGGAACGATTGCATGTTCATCTCCAGCACCTGCTCATAAAAGGCCTGTGCACGTTCAATGGAAAGGGTGGGAATCTCAAACCAGGTGGCAGCGGACTGCGGTCGTTCACTCATACGGTCGGTCTCCTTGTCGATTACAAGAAGCAGCGTACTGACGTCCTACTGACAGCATCCTGTCAGTAGGTTTTCAGGATTCTTCTGAGTAGAACTTCCGGCGCCAATAGGAGAGTGATCGATCAGTTCCGTATTCTGTAAGAGGGAGATCGACGATGACGCATGAGCTTCAAGCAGCGATTGAACGCCTGTACAGCGTCTTTTCGACGTATGGCCCTGTTCAGGAGATGGAGTTTTGTCCCTGCGGTTGCACCAAGTCTGATGCAATTGATCCGCTCCTCCACCGGACGGCGGTATCGATGGACTTCGCTGAACTCGCAGACTATTCCTTCAGCGCCATGACAACCTAGGGCAACGCAGGGCAACGC
>NZ_JBFRCY010000600.1:0-5940 GCF_052113305.1 Terriglobus sp. YAF25 | reverse complement strand
GGCTCGTAGTTGTGCGGTGTATACGGTCCGCTGGGAGTAGAGAAGGTTGTCGGCACGTCCAGAACATGGTCCGTTGGCTTGGTGCCGGCTTCCACCGCTGCGGTATAGACATAGGGCTTGAACGAAGAACCCACCTGGCGCTCCGCCTGAGTCGCACGATTGAACTGCGACAAGGAGAAGTCGCGGCCGCCAACCATGGCCAGCACTTCGCCGTTCGAGTTGTCCATCGCCATCAGAGAAGCCTGTGCTCCGGAATCCTGTTCCAGCGCAGCATGGATTCCCTTCTCCCCTTCGGCGGCCAGGATGCGGACATAAGCGATATCGCCCTTCTTCAGCAGGGCGTCGCCGGTCTTCAGCTGCGTCCATGCCCAGTCCGCGGGCTCGATATAGGCTTCGCGCTGGCCGATTCGTACACGAATCTCCTTCTCGCTCACATCCGTTACCAGAGCATGGAAGTACGTATCCTTCTCGATGGGCATGGTCCAGTCGGGATGCACATAGGCTGCTGGATCCTGGCCGGCAAGAATGATGTTCTGTACACGGTTCTTCCAACCATGGCGGCGTTCATAGGCAGCCGCACCGTTTAGCACCGCGTGGTTGGCAGCCACCTGCAGGTCGTAATCGAGCGTTGTGTAGATGCGCAGGCCGGCACCGTGCACCTCTTCCGCTCCGAACTGCTGTTCGAGCTGGCGGCGGACCTCTTCCACAAAGTATGGAGCGACCGAGTTTGCGGGAGGCTCAATCTTCAGACCCAGCGGAGCCGCCTTGGCCCGAGCCTCTTCGGCCTCGGTAATCCATCCATCCTGCTGCATCTCGCTCAGCACCAGGTTGCGGCGTTTCAGCGCACGGTCAGGATGCCGCACCGGCGAGTAATACTCCGGCCCTTTGGGCAGAGCAGCCAGCAACGCTGCCTCGGAATCGGCGGGAACTCGCTGTATGACACAACCACACGCCGCTCCAGCGAGAAGGAGCCAAACTGCTTCCCGTGAATGTCGTAGAGTTCCGTCGTGGTGTTGGGACGATACCGCTCGAGGTCCTGCATCTGCGGCAGGTCAACGGAATAGACCAGCATCAAGCCGCAGAGAGAGCCGAAGAGGGCGGAGATCCCCAGCAGACCGATAAAGGCGCCGCGTCGCATCACAGCGCGCGTGCGCGCGGCGACACGACGCGTCCGCAGGTTAGGACGATGTGTCTGCCGCGGGTCTTCAGTAAAGATGGAGTTCACGGACGTAGCACTGCCTATGGAAGATCATCCCATAGATCCTGGGATGCGGCCCGTGATACTAGGGCGGGCTTATTCTTTTCGCCTAGGCGGCTTTGTTCTTCCCGCTTAAGCGGCTTTGTTCTTCAGGATCTCCAGCGCCTTCGAGAGCTGATCGTCCACTTGGTCCTTGCGAGCTGCAGGAGCCGCATTGTCGTCCTCACCATCATCGATGGCTCCGGCGACCAGGACACCGGGAGTCACTCCGTCATCCTCAATCTTCTTCCCTGCGGGCGTGGCGTACTTGGCCACGGAGAGGATGAGAGCGCCGCCGTCCGGCAGGTCAAAGGTCTTTTGCTGGCTGCCGATGCCGAAAGTCTTCTCACCTACGACCTCAGCACGCTTATTATCCTGCAGCGCAGCCGCTACCAGCTCGGCCGCACCAGCAGTACCACGGTTGACCAGAACCACCACAGGAGCCTTCTCGGCGACCGTCTTCGAAGGATCAGCCGTCACGGTCTGCTTGGCGAACTTCTGCCCCTCCAGCACGCTGATAGTTCCGGACTTCAGCAACATATTCGCCAGGCGCTGCGCCTCGGCCATATCGCCGTCGGCAACATTGCGCAAATCCAGGAGCAGCTTCTTGTTGCCACCCTTGTTCAGTCCCTTCAGCTTGCCTTCGATCTGCGAGACATGATCACGGTCCAGGATGCCGGGCTTGAGGTACAGAATGGTCGAGTTCTCGTAAAGGGTCTCCGCAACCGGAGCCAGCGGCGTCATGGCGCGGGTCAGATCAACCTTGTCCGGAGCCGCCTTGCGAGGACGGACCACAGCGATGGTCACGGTCGTGCCGGGCTCACCGCGCAACATCATCTCGATGGAAGCCAGCGAGAGGTCGTGGGTCGACTTGTCGCTAATGGACTCGATGATGTCGCCGTCGTTCAGATTGGCCTTGTCCGCAGGGCTGTTCGGCACCACGCTGACGATAGTGGCATAGCCATAGCGCTTGGAGACGTTGATTCCAACCTGGGCCTTGCCTCCCTTCAATGTCTTGTAGGACTTGTTCTCCTCCGGCGAGAGGTAGCCGGACTCCGAATCGAGCGACTCCGCCAGTCCACGCAGCGCACCGTTGGTCACGGACGGAATGTTCGGCTCTTCCACATAGTCGGACTGAATATGGCTCAGAACTTCGCTGTAAACATTGATCTGCCGGTAAGCGTTCTCCTGCGGGTCGCTGGCCGCGCTTACGCCAGTGGCGTTAGCACCCAGAAAAACAGTCAGCACCAGTGCGACTGAAGCAAGGAGGAGCAAAATCTTAGGGATACGGGGCATCAGGGAACCTTCTCCGGCAAAAACGATACGAGCTGACCGCGCGCTTGGCTTTTAGACGCGGCGGGGTAGAAATAGCATACTCCCGCTTGGTGGCCGTGCGGAAACCAGAATTTTGCCCATCCGACCTACTGGATGGTTTAAGATTTACGACGCAAGTTGCTGGAAATAATAGGCTTGCTACTCTCGACAGCCCAAAATGGAATCCACCAATATCTTGAGCGGGTAAAGGACACGGCGTACGCGATCCATTGGCTATCTCGAACTTATCGATTACGTTTTAATGTTCGCGCCAGATGCGGACGGCCTTTACATCTTTCATCTCGCGGTGAAGCCGGGCGAGATCCCGAAGGCACTCCGCCTCTTCCTCGCTGGAAGAAAAGCTCTCTGCCTCGGCTTCAAGCAGTGAGGCACTATATTCCCCCACCGTCATTCGTATCTCGTACTCGGCCGCCATCCACGTAAGGTAAATGCAGGCCAGCGTTATCGAGAGGTCGTTGCATAGAAGGCGGCAGCGAGGCTGCGGTGATCACCTCACCATGAGGGGTCCACATCTCTACATGGTCAAATCGCTGATGGCATTGGGGGCACTCCTTCGGCATGYTGCCGGCACTGTAACCGCACTCACATGTAAGCACCTGAACGGAGCCTGCGAATTCGATTGTCAGTTTTGCCATGAGCCCACCTCCACCGGGTTCTTTATTATGCACCCCGAGGACCAAACAACATTGAATTTATGTGAAAAGGATAAGTTTCACCTTAGTACGGCGGACTCGCTTCCCTTCTCCACCGAAGTGAGATAACTAATCGAGATGGAAGATTTCCACAAGAGGGCGCATCGCGTCATCCGCCTTGCCGTCTGTCTCAAAGAACGGCAGCATCTCAACCTGCCAGCGCTCGTTCACCTCAAAGGCCTTCATCCCTTCTACGGCCTTTCCGAAGTCTTCGACTTCAACATAGCCGATCAGGGTTGCTCCCGGTCCAAGGAAGAGTGAGTAATTCTTCCATCCCGTTGCGCGCAGAGCATCCTGCATCTCCGGCCAGACATGCTTGTGCCGCTCAACATACTCGTCCAACCTATCGGCGCGAAGCTTCAGTGTGAAACAGACTCGCTGCATTTACTTAAGTCACCTTCTCGTAATCGTCAGGGCTCGAGACCTGACGAGGCAAATTGTATCTTGCGGGCGGCTATCCCCTCTGCAGAGGCAGCCGCCCGAGATGACTTACTGCACAGTGATGACAGCAACCTCGAAGGGCTCTAGAGAAACCACATTGCCTTGCGGCTTTCCGGTCGCAGCCTCGTGATCGCCGGTTGACGGAGCCGTGTAGGTGATCGACTGCACTAACGTTCCCGCAGGAAGTTCGACACTCGTTGCCTTCTGACGCTTATTGACCAGCAGGACCTTTTTGCCGGCCGATGTCTGGATCGCCTGAATGGCAATATCGCTGTTTCCTCCCGAGGTTTCTATAAAGCGGTCACCTGGACCGAAGTTATCTTTGAGCAGCTTGAGTGTCCAGAAACGGGCATTTGGTTCCGAGGTGTTGTAGTTCATCATCGACACACTTGGAAACTGCGTCGGATATCCCACCAGTTGAGACTCCCCAACAACGTCAACCCCTAACTTGACTGCCTCAATGTAAAGGTAGGCATACATCGCGCTTGTCAGATTCCAATACAGCGCCGGCTCCTCCGGTGTCTTCTTGCCATGATTGCTGTCATCATCTTCCGGCAGAATGGCTCCCAGTTCGTCCCAATCTGTCTTGGTGCCAGGCGAAAGCTCGTGCTTGATCTGCTCCACATACCTCGCGATATTCAGGAAGCCGTCAGCCTGGTCAAAGAAGGTGTACTGCATCGCCTCGAAGGGTTCTCCCTTGGATGGCGAGGCATAAAAGTGATAGCTCAGGAAATCGATCGGTGTTCCAGGCGCGTGATTCTTTGGATCGAGAAAGTAGCGAAACATCTCTCCGTGCTTCGCTGGGATCGCCGACGCACATGCGACAAATTTCAGGTCCGGATCGACCTTTCGCATCGCCGTAGTCACAACATCGAAGAAGCGGGTGTACTCCTGCGGCGTCCAGTGATGTTCAAAGTCAATCTCGTTGAGCAACTCCCAGTACGCGAACTTATAGTGATGGTCGCTCTTGTGGAACTTCCCATTCTCATCGGTAAAGCCGCCCTTCTCATACCAGGAGAGCAGACGCACATAATAATCAGCCGCCTCTTTATAGGTGGGGTCGTTGATCTCGGTGCCCCGCGTATAGGTCCAGTAGACCTGATTCGGATCGGCAGGGTATGTCACCGGCTTGTCTGTCTTCCATAGCCAGGCTGGCATGGTGCTGAAGTTCATGATGACCGAATGCCCCGCCGTTGCCTTCATCAGGTCTTCCACCATTGGGTCGATCAGGGAGAAATCCCACGAGGTCTTCTCTTTCGTCGGCGGCTCGAGCTCTGCGACGGCAAGCTTCGGATACGGCAGCCACGGGACATAGCGGACGTAGTCCGCGCCGATCGTAGCGATTGCTTTGAAGCTGCCATCGTGCATCTTTGCCCCTCGCTCCAGCATGGGGTTCACCACAACCTGGTATGCGGGGGTGGCATTCGATGTGACGGCGGTCTTCGTCCAGTCAACCTTGATGCCGGAGACCGTAGCCTGTTGAGCGTGCAGCAGGCCCCAGCCAAAGACAGTTGTCAGGGCGACGGCCGCAAGAGTGTTCTTCATGATTCCTCCAGTCCAGACATCTCGTTGTTAAGGAAACTCACTAACAGACCTGATGAAAACCAAGGTTCATCAGAGCTGCAATCTTTCTAAGCTGATCTCCCAAATGACCGACACCGATCGCACAGTGATGTGCCGGTCCCTGGGCATTCCACGCCTCAGAAAATCGGTGGGCGCCAATCGGGAATCGGTAACGGCTGTTGGTGTTGCCGATCTCGAGAATCGGGCCGGGCACACTCTCGCCTTCCGCGACCAGAAGACGAAAGCCATGCTGCTTGTCCTCAACCACAGAGAGCAGCGTGACCGGCCCGTGCTTCACCGCCATCTCTACGGAGAGACCGCGCCCCACCTTGCCGTGGTACACGGGTAACGGGCGCACACGGATCTTTTCCTGAGCAATGCGTGGATGCCCCGGGCCATCATGCCCCATCAGAACAAGATCGTCAGTGAAGTCCATGGCGTAGTACTCGGTAAATGATCCTCCGGCGCCAAGCTCATCCAGAATCTTCATGGCGAGGACGTTCTTCACCTCGTACTCACCGGCAACAGGCACACCTCTCCCTGTCAGCATCGACGTGCCAAGAATGATGGAGCTCATGGTGTTCTCGTTTTCGGGTATTCCGGAACCGCTGTAGTAGTACGCCAGCATGTCGATTCCCTTGCGGCGCACAAGCTGATCCAGCGCGGCTGCGG
>NZ_JBFRCY010000599.1:0-2936 GCF_052113305.1 Terriglobus sp. YAF25 | reverse complement strand
GTCCATGTGGTGGCAGGTGAATTGCCATTGCCTATCGGTGCCGCTCCGGTGGTGAGCTGCGTGAGCTGCACGAAGTTGCGGCCATTCAGCGGCAATGTCTGAATGCTGTTCTGATTGATGACCTGTCCAACAGCAGCGCTCTCTGAATTGAGCATTGCAGCCTGGCTCGCCGAAACGGTGACGGACTCAGTGTTGTCGCCGACTTGCATGTGGACTTCCAGATTGGTGCGCTGCCCAATCACAACCGTGATGCCGTTCAGCTCTGCCCGGCGGAAGCCATCGCGGCTGGCGACCAGCTTGTAATTGCCGGGCCTCAACGAGCTGAAGACAGCGAGCCCGTTCGCATCGGTCTTCAGGACCGTCTGCTGGCCCGTCTCTAACTGGGTAAGCACAAGGCTGGCATCGGGGACCATCGCACTGGATGGGTCCGCGACCGACGCGATGATGTCACCTGTTGTCGACTGAGCAACGCACGGCAACACCAGCAACAGAAGACATACGGAAAAACAACCAACCATCCTGCACTGCCGTACGAAGCCTACGTGTCTCCATGGCCTGAAGATCTTGTAGCAAAGCTGATCTTTCTGAAACATGTTCGCCTCCGGACTCAGGCATGGACATGCGGTAGACCTGAGAATGGCGAACATCCTAGCCACGCGAATTGCCTACTCTCCAAAGGAAAGTCCGGCGTGGGATAAATTTCACACTGCGAAATCTTCAAGACTCGGAATTGCCAGATTCTCACTGATTTTCTAAAACAAAACCTCGCACTGGCGGTTTCCTTTCGCAGCATGATATTTTGCACTGCGGAAGAATCTCCAATGCCCTCAAAACGTGAGCCCACCACGCGTAACGGCGCTGTGCAGTCGGTTATACGCGCCTGCGAGATCCTGAAATACCTTCAACAATCGTCGGGAGACGTAAGCCTCGACGCCGTCTGCAGGAATACGTCTCTCCCAAGGCCAAGCGCTTACCGTCTGCTGTCAACGCTGGTTGGGTGCGGCATGATCGAGCGTATCTCCAAAAACAGCTATCGCCCTGTCGTCCTCGCAGGCATCAAGAAGCCTCGTATCGGCTATGCGTCACAGACAGAGGAGTTTTCGTTTTCCCGGCTGGTTTGTGACAGCATTCGAAGCAGCGCTTACCACGCAGGGATCGAGCTTCTGGTGCTGGACAATCACTATTCACCGAAGGCAGCGCTGCGCAACGCGGATACCTTTGTACGGGAGCATCTGGACCTCGTGATCGAGTTCCAGACGAATCATCAGAGCGCCTCACTCGTAGCCGCGAAGATTCTCGAAGCAGGGATCCCTATGATTGCCATCGAGGTGCCGCATCCCGGCGCTACCTACTATGGAGCAGACAACTACAGGGCCGGCATTCTGAGTGGGCGCGCTTTGGGCAAGGCATGTCTGCAGCAATGGCAAGGCATTGTCGACGAGGTCGTATTGATGGAGCTGCCCGTTGCCGGACCGCTGCCTCGGTCGAGAATGACCGCAACTCTCGCCGGCCTGCGCGAGATTCTTCCACGGTTTCCAGAGGAGAAAGCAGTCTTTCTCGACGGGAACGGCCGCTTCGAGGGAAGCCTCGCAGCCATGAGGAAACACCTGAGGCGAAGCCGCGCCAAAAAGATACTGCTGGCGGGCCTGAACGATCCGAGTTGTCTCGGTGCGCTGCAGGCACTGGAAGAGAGTGGCCGCTCACAGGACTGCCTGGCGGTGGGACACAACGCCAGCATTGAGGCACGACGAGAGATGCGGCGTCCGCGCTCGCGGCTCATCGGCTCTGTCGGCTATTTTCCAGAAAAGTATGGGGAGGCCGTGATTCAGTTGGCCATGGATATGATCCACGGACGGGAGGTACCAGCCGCAACCTTCGTAAAGCATCGGCTGATCCATCCCGGCAACGTGGATGCTGCATATCCGAACGATCACGAAATCAGCATGGCCAACTCCGATTCGCTCCTCTATAGCAAACGATGACCTTCGTTCATAGCATATTAATCGAGCAACCTCTGCTGAATGTCAGGAACACCATCATTGCAGGGTGGCAATCTCCTCCAGAAGTTGCCTTGGATGGACAGGTTTTGTCAGCAATTGAAAAGAGTAGCCCTGTGCGCGGGCGTCATTCATGAGATCGCTCGTTGCTGCCTGTCCAGAGAAGAGAAGAATTTTACAGCGGGGATATATCTTTGCCACCTGGATCGCAAGTTCAATGCCTGAGATCTCGGGCATCATGACATCACTGATGAGGAGGTCGGGGGGCGATATTTTCATACGCTCCAGAGCTTCCAATGGGTTCGTAAAGTATGACGCATCATATCCTTCACGACGAAGAATGATAGCAAGCGACTCGGAGATAACCTGTTCATCATCCACGACGAAAACGACAGAGACATGCTGATCGGACATAACACCTCCGTCTTTTGGCGGGAGAAGCGAGTAAAAAGTTCGTGCCAAAAGAACTTCCTTTCGTCTTACGCCGCGCATTTTCTGTGATTTATCAACGCGGTCTATGTATGGTTGAGCAATTAGCTTGCCAATAGCCACACATTGAGATCCCTCAGGATGCTCTTCGATTGATCTCGCTAAACATATGTCAGCAAGGCGTTTAGCAGAATTCGCGGATATCCAACGAGGTGAGACAGCTTATTGGCGTTCCCCACCATCTAACGCGTTGAAGTGGCGTCCTTAGCTCCAGGTCTCATAGAAATCCTCCGCTCTACTCTCGCGCGGGTAGAGCAGAAGCTAGGTCTTTCCCCCCATGACAATGCGGTGGTAGAGCTTCGGCATTCCATCGTCCGAATGATCACGGAACTGGAGATCGCAAAGATTCGTGAGACTGAGAAAGAACAGGAGTCGGAGCCTGACGAACAGAAACGCGAGCCGGCAGCCTGACCCCGATCCTTCATGACTCACCTTCGCTCGATCCTATGA
>NZ_JBFRCY010000598.1:0-4694 GCF_052113305.1 Terriglobus sp. YAF25 | reverse complement strand
GGCCTACTAAGGTTCAGTTCTTCAACGACAAGGGAGATGTCATCCATGCACCGTAGAGATTTTCTTCGCCTCAGCAGCGCCGCAGCGGCCTATGCAACCGCATGCCCTTTCTTCTTCGGCCAGATCTCGAAAAACTTGAGCGAGCTCAGTGCCTCTGACTTTCATGCGGCACGCCGGTTCCTCACCACATCGCAGGGCCGTATCTCTCATCTCGACCTTGGAAAGGGACCTGCCGCCCTCTTTCTGCATGGCTTCCCGCTGAACAGCTTTCAATGGCGCGGCGTCCTTCCGCAGCTCGCAAAGACACACCGCTGCATCGCTCCTGACTTCCTCGGCCTCGGCTACACCGAAGTTGCCGAAGGTCAGGAGGTTACGCCCCAGGCTCAGGTCGCGATGCTCGCGGAGTTACTCGATAAGCTTTCCATTGCGGATGTCGATATCGTCGCCAACGACAGCGGAGGCGCCGTCGCCCAACTCTTCAGTGTTCGCTACCCGCACCGGGTCAAAAGTCTTTTACTGACCAACTGCGATACCGAGCCCGACAGTCCCCCTCAGGCGGTCGCAACACGGGTCCTGTGGGGCACAGGCGACACTATCTTCTCGCAGCAGAGTCCCCAGTACTTCCATGCCACTGTTGGAAACTCGCTTGGTTACCGTCTCGTGCCGGGAGCGAAGCTCTTCTTTCCCGAAGAGATGCCCTCTCTCATCGTCGAAGAAGCCGAGTTTGTCTGGAGCCTGTGAATGAATCTCTACAGATATACAGCCTCTTACCTGCTCTCGTTTGCCGCAGGGGTCGCGAGTTTCTTCTTCGTCGCAACCGCGCTTGCCTCCGACCATCTGGATACACCAACCGTTATCAAGGATCCTGCGGCGGATATCGGTGACCTCTATGCCTGGATGTCACCTGACGGCAAACGACTGAACCTGGTGATGGACATCGTGGCCCACAAGTTCTCCGACAGGCTACAGTATGTCTTTCACATCGACAGCGGGAACCGCTTTGGAGCGACTTCTGCAAGCGCCATCGTCATCTGTACATTCGACGTTGCCAACAACGTCGAATGCTGGACAGACAAGCCAGATCATGTCAGAACCGATCATGTCAGGGGCAATGCGAATGTGGAGACCGGCATTGAAAGTGACGCCCACAGCTTCACGGTCTTTGCAGGCCTGCGGGACGACCCGTTCTTCAACAATGTGAAAGGAACGCGGGCCGCATACGACGTTGCGAAAGCCGCACTGCAGCACGGAGCCCCTGTGGATGGTGCAGGCTGTCCCCGCTTCGACACATCAACCTCACACACCATCCTCGATACCTGGCGCCATACCAATGGTGGTCCGGCATCAAACTTCCTCGCTGGATGGAAGACCTCATCACTGGTCGTTTCCATCGATGTCGATACCATCGCGCGTGGAGGCAAGCTGCTGGCCGTCTGGGGATCGGTGCACAGGATGCCGCGCGCAGGAAAAAGCAAACACACAGGTGTTCCCGCGTTTGGCGAACAGATCGAGCGCACCGCCCGTCCCCTGATCAAGAACGCGCTCGTCGGCAGTCCGCTGGCGCCGGAGGCAATAAGCGATCGCCGGAAAGAAGCCTATAACCGTGTCTCGCGCTCAGGATGGTCGCAGTTCACGCGGGACATTGCAACAACACTCGGCCTGTATGACAGCTTCGATGGAGAGTGCGGAAACCAGTGGCTGGCTAATGCCCATGCCGCTCCGGCACAGCGCTATAAGCCGCTTGCGGTCCTGCTTGCGGACGATCGTATCTGGGTTAACAGCGCATCCGGTATATGCACACAGTTTCTTGCAGTCGAATTCAACGCTCTTCATCGGTCTGACGCTGTATCGGATGACTGTGGCGGCAGAACTCCAAACTACGACGCAAACAATATCTTCCGCTCGCTCCTCACTCTCGACCGGATGAACGGCGTCGACGATGGCCTGCTGCACGACGACCAACAACACTCCCCCAGTACCTTCCCCTTTTTGGCGAAACCATGAATAGACTCGGATTTTCTCTTATCGGCGTTGTGATCGGTCTCAGCCTGCAAACATCCGCCATCGGCGAAGGGCGCGCGGACATTGCACGGGAAACCACCGCAGGCGTGATCGCAATAGCGAACCTTGACGCCCAGATCGCGCAGATTGGAAATCTTCCCGGCGTGGAAGATCTGCTGCTTGCCAGAGCGCGTTATCTGGCAGATTACGATGCGCTGGAGCGGGCTTCTGCTCTCACCGAGCAGCAGCCGGCGAGCGCCAAGGCGTTGTTGCAGAGAGCTCGCACGCGGGCCGCGCTGCACCGGTTCAGCGACGCGCTTCACGATGTTGAGGACGCGGAGACCGAAGGAGCCGACCGCGGCCAGACCGTGCCACTGCGAGCTTCCATCCTCATCGCGACCGGCAATGCAGCCAAGGTAAGGCCATCCCTCGAAGCCGAGGTCAAACAACATCCAGGCATCGCCTCGCGCACCATGCTTGCCGCTGCCTACGCGATGCTCGGGCGCTTGCGCGAAGCAGACCAACTGTATGCCGCAGCTCTGGCCGATCTCCATACCACCCTTCCCTTCCCCTATGCCTGGATCTGTTTTGCGCGCGGCTTGATGTGGGCAGATCAGGGTCAGGATCTGGCGCGGGCAGAAGGCTTCTATCGGCAGGCGCTCAGTTATCTTCCCGAATTCGCAGCGGCCAACATCAACCTTGCCGAGATTGAAGCAGCTCGCGGTGAGACACAGTCTGCTATCGCGCGGCTAACCGGCGTTATCAAAGCCACGGATGAACCGGAAGCCTATGCCTTGCTGGGATCGCTGCATCTACGAAGCGGTCTTCTGGAACAGGGCCGGCAGGAGATCGATCACGCCCGGCAGCGCTTTGACCTGTTGCTGATGCATGCGCCACTCGCGTTCGCCGATCATGCCGCCGAGTTCTATCTCGGCCAGGGTCATGACGCCGAACACGCGTGGGTGCTTGCGTTGCAGAATCTTCACAATCGCGAGACCGATCGCTCCGTCGCGCTCGCCGTCAAGGCAGCTCTGGCCTCCGGCAGGCGGAACGAAGCAGACACGCTGCTCCGGACACATGGACCCTCTGTTGGGCTCTATCTTCAGAGCCTCGAGCGTACTCTTCCCAAGTAATATGCCCGCCCTCGTCGCGACCGTATATCGGAGAAAAACGTGCATCGGCCGGTGGTATGCTTCTTGGTGCCAGACCTCCAGAGCCGTGCGATCGAAGGGAGACGCCAGTCTGTCMTTGTTTCTATCTCCGTCGTTGTTGGCAGAGCTTTCCCCCGTGTCGCTCCTGGTTGACCGCTCTGAGCCCACGTATAAGACACAACGGCTTCGCGTCGATACCCACACCCAATCTCTGCTCGCCACGCTGCGGCACCGGCTGCGCCAAGGAGTCGCAGCGCCGTTGGAAGCGGAGACACTCGCGCTGGAGCTGGTGCAACATACGCTGGGACCTCGTACCGCCCACGTCGCCGGCGGGAGTGCGGGTCATCAGCGTCTGGTTGACCGCGCCAAGCTGGTTGTCGCCAGCGACCTTGGACGCCGGTGGACGCTCGCGGAGGTTGCCGCTGAAGTTCGCTGTTCGCCGGTTTATCTCACACAGGTCTTTCAGCAGGTGGAGGGCATTCCTCTTTATCGTTATCAACTACGGCTGCGGCTCGCACGCGCGCTCGATCTTCTGGAAGAGTATGAGGATCTTACCCAGCTCAGCCTGGACCTTGGCTTCTCCAGCCATAGCCACTTCAGTGCTGCCTTCCGCGAGACCTACGGCAAGTCTCCCTCAGCTTTCAAACAGTCCGCCCTGGGACGCTGATCACCCACTCTCCGTCTTCGTCGGCGCCAAGTGCTGACGATACTTGTGTTCCAATCCTAAGAAGTATGAGTTCCTTTGATCTCTCCGGAGTTCGAGTCGGCGGCGGCAAGCTCTTTCTGATCGCAGGCCCATGTGTCATCGAGAGCGAGGCCCACGTCCGCAAGATGGCGGATGCGATTCAGCGCATTACCTCCGACCTCGGCGTTCCTTATATCTTCAAGGCCAGCTACGACAAGGCCAACCGCACCTCCATCAAGAGTTTTCGCGGCCCCGGCCTGGCAGAAGGCTGCCGCATCCTGAAGGCCGTGCGCGAAGCACACGGTTTGCCCGTGCTGACGGATGTACATACACCACAGGACTGTGCTCCGGTAGCCGAGTCGGTAGATGTGCTGCAGATTCCCGCTTTCCTCTGCCGGCAGACTGACCTGCTGATTGCAGCAGCCGAGACCGGCCGGGCCATCAACGTGAAGAAGGGCCAGTTCGTCGCCCCGCAGGACATGCGGCACGCCGCGGAAAAGATCCGCGAGAGCGGCAATGAACGCGTCTTCCTGACCGAGCGCGGCGCCAGCTTCGGCTACAACAACCTCGTCGTCGATATGCGCTCGCTGCCAATCATGCGCGGCTTTGCCCCCGTGGTCTTCGATGGAACGCATTCCGTGCAGACGCCCTCAGCCGCCAACGGCGTCAGCGGTGGTCAGCCGGAGTTCATTCCCGTACTCGCGCGCTCAGCCGTGGCCGCAGGTGTTGACGGCGTTTTCCTGGAGGTCCATGACGACCCGCCGAACGCCAAGAGCGACGGAGCCAATGCATTGCATCTGAATCACTTGAAGCAGGTGCTGGAGCAGCTACTGGCAGTGCATCAGGCTGTGCAGCCC
>NZ_JBFRCY010000597.1:0-5457 GCF_052113305.1 Terriglobus sp. YAF25 | reverse complement strand
GCTCTACTGAAGCCCACCATACGATCGAACCTTTTCCGTAGGGATAGTAGATGACCGCTGCCCCTCCCATGCACGAGTGCGCCACATAGGTCTCCAGCAGGTCGTCTTTGGCGAGAATGGCAGGATGGAACAAAACCGGTCCGGCATGCGCCAGTGCGCTGCTGCCCTGGGGGGTTGTCAGGCAGCGCTCCGGCGGCCTAAGGTCATCCAGCCAATAGAAACCCGGCAGTAGATGCGCTCCGGCAATGCCATCCGCCAACACGTGGCCACCGCGTTTGACGAAGTCTCCGAGCGCATCCTGCTCGGGCTTCTCGAACTGGGCCCACGGTGTCGCAATCACAAGCGTGGTGTGCTCCGCATCGACGGTATTGAGAGCCGTCAGAGGAGCATCGGAATGCTGCACGCGATATCCGAGACGCTGCAACAGCACATAGGCTGCTTTCGTACCGCCGGCCGCGGCATTGCTCACAATGGGCCTCTGATCATTTGGATCGGAGGATGACGCAAAGATGCTGACGAGGACGATCAGGCCGATGGCAATACCGATGCCGGCCAGGACGAGTTTCTTCTCACGTGCCATCATGCGCGGGACAGCTCCCGTGCAAGCCCGGCCGCACGCTGATAGTCGAGCTCCGTGGCTTCGCGCCGGCCATACCAGACCGACTCGAGTAGTACAGTCTGTTCGCGCAGCAGCCTGCGCTGTTCCGAGCCGGGCTGTAGCAGTACGAGGTACTCCCGCGGCGTGCGGTTACGGACGATCGCCCAGATGCGCCGCTCTTCAAAACCGGTAATCGTCTGCCAATAGAGTGCATGGATCGCCTCTCTCCACTCACCCCGCTGGGCGCACGCCTCCGCCTCCTTTACCCATGAGACCGACGCGGGCGTCTCCTGCTTTGTGCCACGCACTTGTTCCGGCACCAGCCTGTCTTCGCGTAACTGGCGCATCAGCCACAGACCAAGCGCCAGCAGAGGAATGGCAAAGAGAATCACTTCGAGCACGACTCTCGCCCAGCTGATGGTGGAATCGCTGACATTGGAAACGTTCAGGTGGCGCGCCATCCAGAGATCAATCCGTCTGGACAGCCGTTCCCACCACGATGGCTTCGCCTCTTTAAACTCGACCTGCTGCAGTACTGCATCCGCCTCCTTGCGCACATCGTGGCGCGGCTGCGGCGCTGCGGATTCGATCGAAAGATGCTGCAGCAGGGTCTCCGCCTTCGCTGCACGCTGTTGCTGGGTCGCGGTCGCCATCTCCGGCAGCGCCTTCCGCAGCCAGCCATAGCGAACGTGACTCATGGTACTGGCATCGAGATCGATGCTTTCGTCAGGACCTACACGATCTGACGTACAAGCCTTCGTATCACTCGCACAGTCACGGATCAGTTGCTGCAATGTTGCAGTGTTGGCCTGGTGCTGCTGCAAGGTGACATGCGTCAGCACGGTCTGCGCGTGTGTGGCGAGACCCGAGAAGAGCAGCAAAAGCGCAGGAAGAGCGCAACGATACATCGTTTCGCCTAGGCCTCGGCCACACCTTCGGCGGGAGAACCGGGCTCTTCGACAGGCTGCGCCACCAGGTTCTGCATCATGAACTCAATATCGAAGGCTTCGCGGCGCACCCGCTCATCGAAATAGACCAGTGTCATGCTGACGGCGCCAATGGGCTGCAACAGGAGCGATGCGAAAAATACCACCGCCATCGAGACAAGCTGAGCGGCCAAAAGCGCCAGCTTCCCACGCATCGAGGCAAAGACCAAGGCAGAAAGCCCGCCCCAAAGCACCAGATAAAGCACACCGATCAGGCAGAAGATCAGGAAGATGCGCCACTTGCGATCGGCCGTAAGAGCYCGGCTCCGCTTCAGCGCCGCACGTACGCCGAGACCCTCCATCACCGATGCAGGCATCGCCAGGGCAACCTTGCAGAAGCGATAGCCGGAGTATATAAAACTGAAAAATGCCGCAAACCCCACCAGAGCGATCGCGATTGTTACAGAGGTCGATCGAGTTGCGGCCATTACCCCGGCCAGAACAGCCAACACGATATAGATGACAATCGTGACCCATCCCGCGCTCAGGAACTGCACAACGATCAGCGCCGGGTAGCGGAACCAGTGCTTTTTACTCTCCTGATAGGCCGCGCCAACCGTGACCTGGCGATCCAGGTAGACCGACGACACCGCGAAGGTCGATGCGGCCTGCGAGCTGCCATAAACACCCAGGGTGACCAGGCTCCACACGATCGTGAAGACGCCGAGAAGCACGGCGTAGGTCGTGTTCGAATGAGAGGCCCGCACCATGTGGTCAAGGCCGATACGGATGCTGCTGCCGCATAACGACACCAGCGCAGGAACCAGGGCGACACCACAGAAGAGCCAGAAATTGCTCCGGGAGAGCGAGAAGGTGCGATCGACAACCTCGCCCGTAGTAAGCGGACGCAAACGGTCAGTAACCGCGTCGCCGGCAGGGTGAAACTCAGCCTGAGAATCCATAGAGTCCCTGAGAAAGTTTTGGATAGGTTTTTGGTGGTTTGCGCCGTTTTCCTGCGAAGAAAAACGGCATTCGCAGATTCATCCAAAGCTGCCGTATTAGGAGACTTGCTCTAATTTCGTAGTTTCCCCCAACCTGTCTTGCCCAAAGAAATTGATTCGTGCAGATGTGCAGTAAGCACACGATTTCGAACCCCCTCTAACTCCCCCAAAATTGAGGCCCAAATTTGATGAACCCTCAAAAGCTATTAAGGCTTTTGTTCTGCGTGCTCGCGCTGTGCTTTGCCATGTCGTCGAGCGTGTATGCACAGGGAGGAAGCGCCGTACTAAGCGGGACCGTTACGGATCCCTCAGGCGCCGCCGTTCCCAATGCACATGTAACTGCCACAAATACCGAGACCAACCTGGTGCTCACCTCAGAGACCAATGCATCCGGTCTTTATCGTTTCCCCACTATCCCGCCCGGCCACTACACCATTGCAGCCGAGGTCTCCGGCTTCCAGAAGTTCCAGCAGACCGGCGTACTGCTCACCGTCAGCCAGCAGGCTACGCTCGATATCGGCTTGCAGGTCGGTAGTGAGAGCGAGACCGTCAACGTCACCGCGGGYGCGGCTCTGATCAACACCACCAACGCCGAAGTCAGCAACACCGTCGGCGAACAGGCCATCCGTGAACTTCCGCTCAACGGACGCGATCCATCCAGCCTGGTATTGCTCTCGCCCGGAACCGTCAACGTACTCAACACCGGTGCCGGCACCCTGCAGGGCGAGACCACCTTCCCCAATGAGACCGGCGCCTCCGCAGGCGGCGGGCGCCAGGGCAGCACGCTCTATCTGTTGGATGGCGTGCCCAACATGGACACCTATATGGCGCTCGCAGCGCCTTCACCGAACGCCGATGCCACTGCCGAGTTCCGTGTCATCTCCAACAACTTCGACGCGCACTATGGCTTCTCGCCGGGAGCGGTTGTCAGCATTGAGACCAAGGGCGGCACCAACGCCTTCCACGGCGGAGCCTTCGAGTTCCTGCGCAACAGCGCATTGAACGCAGCCGACTACTTCTCGAAGAAGGTGGATCCGCTACGCCGCAACCAGTTCGGCGGATTCCTCGGCGGCCCGATCAAGAGGAACAAGCTCTTCTTCTTCGCCAACTACCAGGGCACGCGCCAGTCCACCACCGCCACCTCGAACAGCACCAACACGCCCACCGCCGCGATGTTGAACGGCGACTTCTCGGCATACCCGAAGACGCTCGGCGGCGGCTTCGTTAACAACCGCATCGATCCCAGCCTCTATAACCCTGCCGCTGTACGCATTGCCAACACGGCACTGCCGCGCGGAGGAGATCCGGCCAGCGGCCTGGTCTACTACACCGCTCCTGCCTCGGTGGAGAAGTTCGACGAAGGCACCGGCCGTCTGGACTACTCCATCAACGACAAGCAGCGCCTCACGTTGCGTAGCTTCATCCAGTACTACAACCGTGGTGAAGCATCGACGCCCGGCAACATCCTCGCCATCGTTCCCGGCAAGCAGGGCAAGCTCTTCAACGAGGTGCTGAACCATACCTGGACCATCTCGCCCAGCCTGGTCAACGCTCTCTCATTGTTCTGGAACCAGGAGCACGTCTACAACGCAGGCACGCAGCGCGACAGCTCCGGCAACGCCTTCTGTCTCTCTAAGTACATCAACGTCAGCGACCCAGCGGGCGCCTGCTACTCAGAAGGCCTGAACGCCAACGGCGGCTTCAGCACGCCCTACTCCGAATACACGGGGGAGATGCGCCGTTCGTGGGGCTTCTCCGACTCCGTCACCAAGATCATCGGCAACCACACCGTTTCGTTCGGTGTGGACCTGTGGCATCAGCGTGCGCGTGAGTTCACCTACTATCCGGCGGCGCCGATCATCGGCTTCAACGGATACTCCACCGGCTCCGGCCTGGCGGACTTCCTGCTCGGCCGCGTCGGTACCTTCACGCAAGGTGCGGGCGAGATAGCCGATGTCTCCGGCAACCTGCTGGGAGCATTCGGGCAGGACCAGTTCCGTCTGCGTCCGAACCTGACCGTCACGCTCGGCCTGCGCTGGGATCCGAACCTCGCACCGGCCTCGAAGGACGGCCGTGGCGCGGTCTACAACCCGGGACAGCAGAGCACGGTCTTCCCAAATGCCCCCAGAGGTCTGGTCTTCCCCGGCGACCGTGGTGTGCCTGACAGCCTGGCGCAAAACACCTATGGTTACTGGGAGCCTCGTATCGCCTTTGCCTACCAGGCCAGYCCGAAGACGGCCTTCCGCGCCGGCTTTGGTATGTTCACCGCTCCGCTGCCTTACTCGGCTTATAACCACGTAGCCGACGTAAGCCCGTTCAGCCCGACGTTCACACTGAACGGCAGTGCATCGAACCCGATCAACTTCTCCAACCCGTGGGCGAACTTCTCGTCAACGGGCTTCGCCAGCCCGTTCCCGCCCTTTGCCTATGACAATGTTCGGCCCTCGTCGAACTACGTCTTCCCGGCACAGACCACGGTACCGGCAGCCTTCCGTCCGAACTTCAAACTCGGCATGACGCAGAGCTGGAACGCGTCAGTCGAGCAGCAGTTCAGCGGAGACCTGGTGATGCACCTCGCCTACGTCGGCAGTCAGTCCTACCACCAGACGCTGATCATCGACGCCAACCCCGGCCAGATCGCCGCGAGCGTACGTGGAACACGTGGGCTGACGAACTACGGCCAGATCCTCACCATCAACAGCAACGGCACCAGCAGCTATCACTCGCTGCAAGCGCAGTTCGAGAAGCGCTTCTCGCACAGCTTCCAGGCGCAGAGCAGCTTTACGTGGTCGAAGAATATCGACATCGCCGCCAGCGGCAATGCGTCGTTCACTGGCAACGGTCTCTCCAATCCGTATGACCTGCGCTTCAACCGTGGCCTCTCCGACCTGAACTTCCCGCTGGTCTCGGTGACCAACCTGGTCTACTCCAC
>NZ_JBFRCY010000596.1:0-2959 GCF_052113305.1 Terriglobus sp. YAF25 | reverse complement strand
CTAGAAATCGAGTCTCAGCGCCAGTTGCCCTGTTCGATTGCCGGAGTTCTCAGCCGTCTGCGTTGAGGTTATCTGTCCAAACGAATCAGGAGCAGACACATTCACCGCAGGCGGCGCAAAGTTGGGATGGTTGGGAAGGTTGGTGAAGGTCGCCTCGAAACGCATCCGGAGCGACTCTCGGAGCAGGAACGTCTTCGACAGGCCGCCTGCGACCGCGGTCGTGCCAGGTCCTACCAGGCTGCCGACGGAGCAGTTTCCGATGCGACCAGCGCCCGGAATCGGATTGAATGCGTTGATATTAAAGTAGTTGCTGAGCGAACGAATCGAAGGAATCGGATTCCCAATGCAGTCCGGCCGGAGTGCGGCTCCACGGAAGACCAGATTCRGATTCGCGGTATCGTAGCTCGGGCTGGTGGTCGGCGTAAGGTACGGTCCAGTCTGCCACATGGAGACGGTGCTGATCTCCCAGCCACCCAGCAAAGCATCCCCGAAGGAGTTCATATTGCTGAAGAACGTCCTCTTGCGGCCAAAGGGAAGCTGATAGATCGCGGAAGCGAGGAAGCGGTTACGGCGCGTGCCGACCACATTTCCTCGATTGGCCCGGAGGTTGAAGCGGTCTGCAACTGGAACACCGTAGTTGACCTCAGGTGCAAAGACCGACGGAGCATCGCCTGCAGCGTTGCTGAGGTTCTTCGCCCAGGTGTGATTCACCTGGAACAGCAGGCCATGGCTCGTGCGCTGATTGAGTTCTGTCTGCAGCGCCTGGTAGTTGGCTCCTCCGGCATTCTCGCTGGAGAGGATGCGGGCCCAGTTCGGATAGGGACGCTGGCTGTAGTCGTTCGCAGTGACGCTGGCGTGCTGCTGGTTCAGGTCGACGGTCTGCCCCATGCGATAGGAGTTCATGCCGACATAGCTGACACGAAGACCCATGGCGTCGGTGACCTGACGCTCGACGGTGAAGTTCCACTGCGCCGCCTGCGGATCGCGGAAGTGCAGATTGACGTTTTGATAGAAGTCGCCCGTACCTGCCGCCTCCTGTGGGGTAAGAGGAGCATTCACGTTCGGGAACTGGAAGGCCGGCTGCCCGTTCGCCTGCAGGTTTGCCGTCGTTTGTACGACACCGACGTTGATATTGGTGGTGTTGAATGAAAGCTGGCCAAGGCTGGTCATCGTAAAGATACCGAAGCCGGCCCGCAAGACAGTCTTGTTATCGCCGAAGGGGCGGTAGGCGATGCCCAGACGCGGCTGGAAGTTCTTTTTGTAGAACTCCCGCAGACCATTACCGACGCCCTTCTGGCTGGCCTTCTCGATCGGTGCGCAGGGAAGAGAGGCGTTCACACCTGGGCAGGCATTGATGGTGTACAGCATCTGCTGGCGAGCAGAACCATTGTTGGGGAGAATGAAGCCGCCATTCGAAGGGTCAAATGCTCCAAGGTTATTGTTCTCGCTTACAAAAGGAGGCAGCGCCTGCCAGCGGAGACCGGCGCTGAAGGTGATGTAGCGTGTTATATGCCACTCGTCCTGAGCATAGAGGCCAGTCTGATAGGCATGCAGTTTTGTATCGGGGCCGGATTGAGCGACGTAGCTCTTCGACGGAAGGCCGAGCAGCAGATCGGTAAACGCATTCCCGCTGAAAGTGGATGCATTGAAGATGAATGCACCGAAGTCGTCCGAGCCGCCGAAGCTCTCCAGATCGGTATAGCGAACACGGCGGAAGTCGACGCCGAACTTCAGAGTATGGCTACCCTTCACCCATGAGAGGTTGTCGGCAAACTGCAACGTCTGCGACCGTGTGGTGCCGGTCTTGTCTCTCCCAATCGGAGTGAAGTTTGTACCGTCACTGAAGTCGAAGGTTGGAAATGCATTGACGTTCGGTACATCGCCCAAGTTCAGGCCCTGCAGGCCGAGTTGCTRTACGGCAGATGCTCCACTCACGGGGAAGTCGACGACGGCGATGTAATAGGTCAAGCCAAAACGTGCCTCATTCAGAAGCGTGGGCCGGATGGTGTAGTTGTACGAGAGGATCAGGTTGCGATTCGATTCGCGATGCACTTCCGTGGGAAGCAGGTTATTCGTCACTGTGGAGTCGACGTTCTTCCAGCTCCAGCGTCCGTAGAGCTGCTGCTTATCGGAGAGCGTGCGGTCGATGCGGAGATCGTACCCGTTGATGTTGGCGGGGGTAGGTGCCTGGATGCGATAGTTGCCGGTTAGATTCGAACCATCGCCAGAGTTTGGAAGAGGCACGTAGTTGTTCAGCAGTGACTGCGAGACCGCGCTGAGCCGATTGAATGGGACCTGGTTATTGGCGAAGGGCAGTCCGGTCATAGGATCGACTGCAGCCGGGCCAGGAACGTTGTTCAGATTGCCAGAACGCATTGCGGCCGTAGGGACGCTGAGCACGAGGGGAGTCGTGAAGCGGCGGCGATTGCCTTCGTAGTCGGCGAAGAAGAACGTCTTGTCGGTTCCGGACTTTACGTGAGGAAAACGGAGTGGCCCGCTGAAGCTGCCGCCGAAGGTGTTGTAGGCCTTGTGCGCCTTGCTGTCGAATCCCCATGTCTTTGCATCGAAGGCGCTGTTTTGCAGATACTCAAAGGCGCTGCCATGAAAGCGATTCGATCCGGACTTCGTGATGATGGTGACGTCTGCCATCTGCGAAAACTCGGCATTGTTATTGAACTGGGTCACCTTCATCTCACTGATGAGCTCTGAAGAAGGGTTCATGTTGTTCAATGCGCCATTCTGGCGGATGTTGACGGTGGATGTGCCATCGACCGAGTACTGAATCTGCGCTGAAGTTCCTCCGCCAATGGAAACGTTGCCGCTGCTGTCCTGCTGGACTCCGGGTACGGCGACGAGGGCCGCCAAAGGACTATCGTTTCCACCGCGATAGTTCATGGGGAGCTGAACAACCTGGTTGAACTTCTTGGTATCGCCGATCGTGCCGCTTTCTGTGTTGACC
>NZ_JBFRCY010000595.1:0-3417 GCF_052113305.1 Terriglobus sp. YAF25 | reverse complement strand
ATGCAGGTGTGGAGTGGATCGGACGCTGGAGAAACGGTGTTCTCTTGCGGCAAAGAGTGCGTGCCGTGCATCGACTTGCGCGGGATGTGTACCCAGTCTGGGATGCATCGGTGTCATGGGAGGGAAGACAGGTGCAGCCTTACTTCCGCATGACGAACGGAAGCGACTCGCAGTACCAGGAGCTTGTGGGAGTACCAATGCCTGGACGAGCGTATATTGCCGGAGTTGTGGTTTTGTGGGGGAAGGCGAAGTAATGGAATGATTGAAAAATTGAAGAATTGAACATTACTGGTTAAAAACGAAACCGCGGTCTCTATCCAGGACCGCGGTTTTATCTCGTCCCTTTTACAGTTCCGAGAAAATGTCCTTGAAGTCGTAGCAGCCCTTGCGAGTTGAAAGCCATTCGGCCGCGCGGACAGCTCCGTCCGCGAAGGCGCGGCGGCTGAATGCCTCGTGAAGTCCCTTGGCCAGGACCGCGGCGGCCTGGAACATCACCTGGGTCCCGATGGAGAAATTGGTGCCGTAGAGCAGACCGGCCTCTTTGCGTTCGGCCAGGCCGCGCATGTCGGCGAGCTTCTCGTACCAGCCAGTGGTGCCCACCACAACGCGGGCGCCGGTCGCGAGACAAGCACGCAGGTTGGGGATGACGGCTTCGGGAGTGGTGAAATCGATCACCACATCGAAGCCGATTACGAAGGGAGGCGTCAGCGCGGCGGCGTTAGGGTTCTCTTTCGCGTCGAGAACGTGCACGCCATGGCCGCGCTCATGCGCGACGTCGGCGACAAGCTTGCCAGTCTTACCGTGTCCGAGGACGAGGATACGCATCAAAGATCTCTCTGATCAGGCTTTTGCGGTTGCAGGTTCGGTCTGTGCTGCAGTGCGAGCTTCCACATCGAAGACGTCAGGGTCGGGGTTGGCGAAGAACTTCTTGTGCAGCGAGCGCACCGCCTCTTCCACGTCCGACTCCTCGATCATAAAGCTCATATTGATTTCGCTGGCTCCCTGGCTGATCATGCGCACATTGACGTGGCTTACAGCCGTAAAGACCTGACCGGAGATGCCCGCGTGACCGCGGATATCTTCACCTACCAGGCAGATAAGAGCTTTGTTCGGATCTAGTTTGACGTCGGCGATGGCGCTGAGATCTTCGATCACTGCATCGAGACCGATGTTTGAATCGACGGTCAGCGAGATCGAGACCTCGGAGGTGGAGACCATATCGACCACGACCTTGTGCCGGTCGAAGATGTCAAAGACGGCCTTCATATAACCATGCGACATCAGCATGCCGGAGCTGACGATGTCGATGATGGTCAGCTTGCGCTTCGCCGCAATGCACTTGAAGGGCGATTTGCAGGGTGGAGCGGCCGCGATGATCTTAGTGCCTTCGTTCGCCGCGTTACGCGAGTTGAGCACCCAGACGGGGATGTTCTTCTGCACGGCCGGGAGGATGGTCGCCGGATGCAGCACCTTCGCGCCGAAGTAAGCGAGCTCAGCCGCCTCTTCGAAGCTGATGGTCTTCACACGAAGCGCATCGGAGGTAATGCGAGGATCCGTGGTCATGATGCCGTTGACGTCGGTCCAGATCTCGATCGCTCCAGCGTGCAGACCGCCACCAATCAGAGCGCCCGTGTAGTCAGAACCGCCGCGGCCCAGAGTAGTCGTAATGCCCTGCTCGTTGGAAGCGATGAAGCCGCCCATGACCGGCGTCTTTCCGGCATCGATCAGCGGCAGGACATTCGCGACCAGCTTCTCTTCGATCTTGTCGGTAAGAGGCTTGGCTTTGCCGAAGGCCGAATCCGTGATGATGGACTCGCGCGCATCATGATGAATGCCGTTCAGGCCGCGCTGATCGAAGGCAGCAGCAACCATCCGCGACGAGAGACGCTCACCGTAGCTGACGACATTGTCCGTCGTGCGTGGTGTGAGTTCACCAACTGCCGCAATGCCGCGCAGCAGATCATCTAGCGAGTCAAACTCATGCCCGATGACAGGCTGCAGTGCGGTGAAGCGTTCGTTGTCCAGCAGCTCAGCGGCGGTGTCGACGTGGCGATTGCGCAAACGCGCAGAGATCGCGAGCGCGCCCATCTTGTCGCCTTTACCGGCAGCAGCAGCGGCCGCCAGAAGCTGGTCCGTCACCTTTGCCATGGCAGAGACAACAACGACCGGAGAGAGGCCCTTCTCCGTACGGGTACGGACGATGGCGGCGGTACGGTCAATCGCCTTGGCGTCTTCGACCGAGGTGCCACCGAACTTCATAACGACGATGTGATTGCGGGGTGTGCTCATGCGTTTACCAGCGCTTCCTGCCGCGCGCCGGCGAACTTGAACTTACCCATTACCGCCAGGATCTCAGCATTGAGGATGGCCGCGCCTGCAGCGCCACGAACCGTGTTGTGCGAGAGCAGGACAAACTTCCAATCCAGCAGCGAGCACGGGCGCAGACGACCGACGGTAGTGGCCATGCCGTTACCGCGAGCGATGTCCAGGCGAGGCTGCGGGCGGTTTTCCGCTTCGTCATACTCGACCGGGTGCAGCGGGGCCGAGGGCAGATGATGCGCGCGCAGAGGCTGGAACTCGCGCCATGCGGCGACCATCTGTTCGTAGCTGGCCGGGGTCTTCAGCTTGATGCTGACGCACTCGGTGTGGCCGTCGATAACGGGAACACGGTTGCAGTGCGCGGAGACTTTTGCGTCGAGCAGGTCGATGGAGCCGGTGCCGGCAGTCTCATCGGCCTTGAAGGCGCCGAGCAGCTTTCCGACTTCTTCTTCCAGCTTCTCTTCCTCGTTCTTGATGAAGGGGACGACGTTACCGAGGATGTCGAGCGACGGAACGCCGGGATAGCCGGCGCCGGAGACAGCCTGCATGGTGGTCACAAAAAGGCTCTCGATGCCGAACTTCTGTTCCAGTGGAGCTAGTGCGAGCACCAGGCCGATGGCGCAGCAGTTGGGATTGGTGACCAGGAAGCCGCCGTTCTGCTTGCGCGAAACCTGAGTTTCGAGCAGCCCGAAGTGATCGGAGTTAACCTCCGGTACGACCAGAGGAACATCCGGAGTCATGCGGAAGGCCGACGAGTTGGAGATGACGGCGCACCCTGCATTGGCGTAGGCGGGCTCCAGTTCCTTGGCGATCGGCGAATCGACGGACGAAAAGATAATGCGCGGCACTTCGCCGGACGCGAGCTGCTCCGCCGTGGGAACGGTGTTGGGCTGCACGATCATTTTGGCGATCTGCGCCGGCAGCGGCGTGTCGAGCTTCCAGTTGGTGGCATCACCGTACGGTTTACCGGCGGAGCGGTCCGATGCCGCGAGCCACGTAATCTCGAACCATGGGTGGTTGGCGAGAAGTTGGATAAAGCGCTGGCCCACCATGCCGGTGGCGCCAAGGATACCTACTTTACGTCGTTCCATACTGTCC
>NZ_JBFRCY010000594.1:0-2964 GCF_052113305.1 Terriglobus sp. YAF25 | reverse complement strand
CGCATAGACCTACCGCGAGACCATAGATCCAGATGCGACGAGGCGCATATCTGGCGGAGTGAGACATTGCCAAAGTGCTCTCGCCTCCGCCCGCCTTTGGAAGCTCTTCAGCAGCGATCGCCTCGGGCTCATCGTGCTCACGTACTTCGTTAGAGGCAGGACTGGACGGATCCGCCGTTCTCACCTGCGCAATGAAACGGTACCCAAGTGTCGGCACCGTCTCAATGTACTTCGGAGCCTTAGGATCATCGCCCAGTTGCTTCCGGAGTATGGCAATCGCCCGGGTCAAGGTCGATTCTTCGACAAAGGTGTCTTTCCAGACCGTTCCCAGGATCGTCTTTTTTTCAAGGAGCGTTCCTGGAGCGGCAACTAACAGGAACAGAACCCGAAGCGCTTTGGGTTCAACCGACATCCGCTCCCCACGACGGCTGAGAGAAAAGTCCTGCTCACTAAGCTCATAGTCGTCAAACAGATAAAGCACAATCACCTCTGCGGACTCCATGCCCCTGGAACGGACAAGGGATTATGCGAAGCCTGGTCTTTTTCAAACCATCGGGGACAGATTACTATCGACGGATTCTCCTCACCTCCAGTTGTGTTGAAACAATGAACAACCTCGCCAGGGTTTGTTTGGTTCCTTGGGTGTCCTGAATGAATTGGATGTATCTGGAGATCAGACAAGCCCGTAGGGCCGGCCGCGTCGTGGGCAACTCATGCACGCGTGATATGTCAGTTGAGATGAGTGCCGGTGAGCCGCCTGCTCGCTACAGATGAGAAGGTACAGGGCGCGCGTAAGGTTGGAAGGATTTCTCCTGGCCACCTGTTCCTACCTGCGCGCCCTGGCTTCCATCCAGGATTGTTACGCCCTAGTGCAGCTCCTGCGCAGACGTATCCACGCGCGCGGCGCTCTTTGACTGGATTGTCTTACGGTAGACCCCGACATTGGTGACGGCATTGCCGCTTCCGTCGGTAGAGGTCGTCGTGATTGTCATCGTCTGACCATCCGGTGAGACAGCGCGGTGGCTTGTCGCCACCGCCCGTCCCCCACGGGTGTACTGCGCAATCACTTCAGAAGGGCTAACGCGCTTTGTTGAAACTGGCAGGAGCATGCCCTTCCCGCCAGACACGATCACCGGTCGTCCATCATATCGGGCAACGTAATCTGCGGTGAAAGAGATACCGTCCCTCAGATGCGTCTCCGAGTGGTAATGCACCCCTTCTTTCGTCTCCTTCATTTCGATGGTCATGGCCTCGGGAAGGCCGACCGTATACTTTGACATTTTTGTGTCCATGATCCACTTTCCAAGAAATGGATCCACGGCGCAGAGAATCGTGGAGCACGCCAGCAGCACCGCCATCGTAGCGATATGGGTAAGTTTCATGCCCATTTCTCCCTCTACAGTGACCGCAGAAAGTCCAGAACGGACTGTTTGTCTCTCTCTGAGAGCCCATTGAACCGTCGAACTACCGTGTTCGCTTCCGAGGGAGCGTAGCGCGTGGAATCGCGGTCTCTGGATGGATTGTCGCCTCCATCCGAGCCAGCATGAGAGAAGTGGTCTTGAACGGCCACCATGAGATCGTCGGTACGTCCATCGTGGAGAAAGAAGATGCGCTGGCCTAGTCCCCAGAGTGGCGTCGTGCGGAACTCGTCCGGACCGGCATCACCCTGCACGATATTGTCGGCAAGAGTTGCACCCATGTGGTGCACCAACAGGTCCGAGTAAAGATTAACTTTCCGGCCCCGGAGAGCGACCGTCTGGGGACCGATCTCTTCCGAAGGAGATCCAGGATTCGCCACACCCGGTGTTTCAAAGGAAGGTGTATGGCATAAAGCGCATCCGACTTCGCGGAAGAGTTTCTCACCTCGTTTTGCCGACTCAGTCTGCGCGCCGAGCGAGGGAGCGTCAACGAAGCGCATGAACTCGGTAAACATCAGCCACGCCGGCATGATCTTGAGCGGATTGTTGTACGAGAGATCGTCAGTGCGCGGCACATCGAAAGGCTCATAGGAGAGGTTGCACTCGCTGTCCTCAGAGTGAGTGATGGGGAAAAGATCATTGCTAATGCCCATCTCCACGTTGTAAGCCTCTCCCGCAAAAACGGTCAGAGAAGCATTCTGCGCCTTCCAGCCAAACCGGCTGATGGTTCCGTTGTTGGGAACTATGTTCGGATGGCCTTCAATTCCCAGAAAGCGCTTCAGGTCGCGATCGGAGTTCATGTTCGCGCGAATCGCCGAATCCTGAATCGATTCGATCAGGCCCAGACCGAACAGCTGCAGCGGGATGCGATAGGAAAGGTTGTTCCTTCGAATTTCGTGGTCAAAGTCCGGTTGTTTGAGTTTGCACGCAGGTGCATCGGAGCGCCCTGCTACCGTGAACAGCTGATGGACACCGCCGTCTCTGCTGCCGTCGGTGTTGAACTTGAATCGCACTTCACGGAAAGCTCCGTCCCGTTCTTCAAAGGTTGGAATCGTATTGGTCGCACCCATGCGGTTCGCGACCGTAAACGCAACATTCTTCCGCGTAGCGCTGCCGCCAATCATCGGTTGGAAGTGGCAGATGAAGCATTGATCGGCATTGAATCTCGGTCCCATACCAGCCGAGTTGACCATAGCGAGGGGAGAAAACGGATTTTGCGGGTCCGGGTCGACCGGAAGAACTCCCTGAGGCTGCTGCGCACACGTGTCACAGGTGCCTTCAAGTTCCGAGACGCGCAGCAGGCTCTCGGCAAAAAGCGAGATTTCGTTTGCGTTGAGCCCGGCTACCGGGTTGGGAATGGCAGAAGTTGGGTTGGGGCGTGGGCCCGGATCTTTCGCTCGGAATGAGAACTCGCGAAATTGGGCATGAAGGTTGAGGGAAACAAGGAAAATAAGTACTACAAACGGTCTACGAATATCAGTCATGGGGATGGACCTGCCTTCGATCGTTCAACTTTCCTGGAGTCAAAATTTGCGCTTTCTCCAGC
>NZ_JBFRCY010000593.1:0-2968 GCF_052113305.1 Terriglobus sp. YAF25 | reverse complement strand
GACCGCAGTCCATCGTGGAGCTCATCTTCCACCGCTGCCCACGCCGTCGAATCTTCATTTCTCTGACTCCGCGCTCGGCTTCCTCAAAGGCACTCACTTCGCCCAGACCCTTGGCCTCTTCGGTATCCTGATGGCCTTCGGCCACTCCGTGCTGGCGATGTCCGGCGAAGAGTCGCTGGCACAGGTCAACCGCGAGATCGAGCACCCCAAGCTCAAGAACCTGAAGCGCGCGGCGATGGTTATCGCCATCTACAGCCTGCTCTTCACAGGTATCGGATCGATGCTTGCGGTCATGATCATTCCGGATGAGGTTCGCGTCTCCGTCTATCGTGACAACCTTATTGCCGGTATGGCGATGTACATGGCCGGCCCGGAGTTTTTACGGCTGGCCTTCCGCGCCTTTGTCGTGATCGTCGGCTTCCTGATCCTCGGTGGAGCAGTCAACACAGCTATCGTCGGCTCCACCGGCGTGCTGATGCGCGTCGCTGAAGATGGAGTTCTCACCGACTGGTTCCGCAAACCGCACAGGAGGTTCGGCACCAGTCACCGCATTGTGAATCTGGTTACCGGCATGCAACTGCTGGTAATTGTCGTCACGCGCGGCGACGTCATATTGATTGGCGAGGCGTATGCCTTCGGCGTGATCTGGTCGTTCACCTTCAATGCCCTGGCCATGCTGGTGCTGCGCTATCGTTTCCGTGGCGAACGCGGCGCGAAGGTGCCGCTGAATCTGCATATTGGCCGCACCGAAATCCCGGTGGGCCTGATCAGCGTCTTCTGTGTTTTGCTGACCACGGCGATCGTAAACCTCTTTACCAAGTCAATCGCGACCGTCTCCGGCATTATCTTCGCCGTCGTCTTCTTCATCATCTTTTCGCTCTCAGAGCGGGATAACAAGCGCCGCCATGCACTGGCAGAGCGCCAGATGAAGGAGCACTTCCAACTCGAGCACTCCGATGACATTGGCGCGGAAGAGCTGAAGATCCGTCCCGGCTGCGTTCTGGTCACTATGCGTGACGCGGCAAATCCCTTCGCCTTAAAGTGGGCGCTGGCACGCACCGATACTGATGAGCAGGATGTCGTCGTACTCGCCGCCCGTATGATGGGCGTGGGCGGTCCGGAGTATGTCGATGCCAGTGAACAGCTTTTCTCTGAGCATGAGCAGATGCTGTTTACCAAGGCAGTCTCCGTGGCAGAAGGCTTTGGCAAACATATCTCGCTGCTTGTTGTTCCGGCCGGCGACATCTTTGCGGCGATCGTCAAGACGGCTACCTCACTGGAAGCCGCCGCAGTAGTCTCCGGCCTCTCCAGCAAGCTCACCGCGCAGGAGCAGGCCTATCACGTCGGCCAGGCGTGGGAGGCACTTCCGGAACCGAAGCGGCAGTTCACGTTCTACGTGGTGCCGCAGCAGGGCGAGGCGGAAAGCTTCCATATCGGGCCGCATGCACCCACCATTCCTGCGGAAGACGTCCAGCTGGTTCATCGTCTCTGGTTGAATCTCCGTCGCAGTCCCAATATGCAGCATCTGCATCACAGCGACATCGTGACTTATGCGTTAACACGGCTATCCTCGGAATATTCCAAGGATCGCGATGCAGTCGTGCATGGCCTGCAGGAATGCATCGAACATACACAGCACCATCAGGCTCTTGGCTCTCCTGCCCGTTACGACTCGATGGAAGGGGCCGGCCCGGGGCTGTCTTTACAAGCTCCTAAACCAACTCCTGCAACAACTACCAAGTAACTGAGGTACAATTTCAAGAATTTGCAGGTATATTATCTGCTGGGTATCCTTGTTACTTAGAAGAATTTCATTGATCCGCGGATCCTTGCACGCTCAGAGTTATTCTGGATCCCCCAACCGCGGACATATTCAACGGAGGCAATTTCGTGGAAGTTTCTCGCATTATCGCCGAAATCGATGCACAGATCGCCAAACTCCAGCAGGCGCGCACTCTGCTCGCGGGTGCGGCAGCTGTGGGCGGCCGTCGTCCAGGCCGCCCAAAAGGCACAACCGCTGCAGCAGCAAAGACCAGCGTCTCTCGCAAGCGTTCCAAGCGTGTTCTTTCGCCTGAGGCTCGCAAGAGAATCGCCGACGCTCAGAAGCGCCGCTGGGCCGCACACCGCAAGGAAAGCGACAAGTAAATAAAAAAAGCCCCGATCCACTCCGGGGCTTTTTTCGTGTTCTGTAAGACTTCTATGTCGTCGGTTCTCCAATCGTAAGTTCCAACACGTCAATCCCTTTTCCTTCCAGTGCCATACGCAGAGCATCGGGCCTGCCACGGAGAACGGGGAAGGTACCGAAGTGAATCGGGATCACAGTTTTCGCGCCAATCCACTCGGCGGCGATTGCGGCGTGTTTCGGCCCCATCGTGTAGAAGTCGCCAATCGGCAGAACGGCAACCTCAGGGGCATAGAGCGCCTTGATGAGTTTCATGTCGCCAAAAAGCGAAGTGTCTCCGGCGAAATAAATCACCGGCCCATTCGCGGGCTTAACGATTAGACCTGCCGGGGGGCCGGCATAGACTGGCTTGCCGTCGATCATATAGCTGGAAGAATGGCGCGCTTCCACCATCGAGATTTCGAGATCGTCGACGTGTACCGTTCCTCCAAGATTCATTGCGATGAGCTGCCTGCTTTTCAGTCCCTGTCCCTCGAGTAGATCGCCAAGTTCCACCATGCAGACCACTGCGGGATTGTGCTGTTTCGCCACATCCAGGGCAGAGCCCGTGTGATCCGAATGTCCGTGCGTCAACAGCATGACATCGACCTTGTCGAATTTCTTTTTATCGGAAGGATAGACAGGATTTCCGTCAATCCATGGGTCGATCAGGATGGATGTCCCTGCGGCTGTCTTCAGATGTAGCGTTGCGTGTCCAAGCCACGTCAACGTGACCCCGCCAAGTCTGCTCATCCTAACCTTCCTTTTTCTATTTGCTGTTGTGCGATTCGGGCTGAATTTACCTGG
>NZ_JBFRCY010000592.1:0-2976 GCF_052113305.1 Terriglobus sp. YAF25 | reverse complement strand
ACTCAATGCCCTCCACCACTAGTTTGCGAATCAGCTCCGGCTGATCACCCGGAGGCACGTGCATCGTTTTGACCTTCTCTACCGCCGCGTGCCAGTCATCGCCATACCCCATCTCATGCGATGCCCGCAGCATCTCCTTCATGCACCAGTCGTATTCGGTCTGCGCGATGGCTGTCAGCTCTTCAGGGGTGTATGGAATAAGGTCGGCTGACAGCTCGCGCATCAACGCCTCATGGCCTACCGGATCTCCGATGATGGTCTTCTTGTCGTCAGCGGCGATCCCAACCAGCTTCTCCCGAAGGAATGCCTCATATTCTTCCAGCGCCTTATCTGCATCGCGATAGGGCTGCTCCACCCACCAGGTGAAGCCTGGGTCATAGCCGCTGTATTGCCCATACCAGTTATGAAGGACCTTCTTTAGCTGCTCTGTCGCGGCAACTGCGCGGTTAGCAACGACAGCATCGAACTTCGGTTTGCCTTCGCTCTTCGCCGGATCGAGCGCGTGTTTCGCGTTCTCAATGGCCCGGACCATGGCCATCAGCGTCGCGGCCGTCTTCTCAGCATCCGGCCGCACCATGCGCCGGTGCTTATCCTCCAGGTCTTCAATCGTTCCGGCAAAAGGAAGCAGCGGTCTCATGGCCGTTGCCTTCTCGCGCTGCAGGCCGAGCTCGTACAGCTCGCCTCGGAGCTGGTTCTGAAGCAGCAGGTAATCCAGCTTTTCGTCTTCTGCCAACGTCTTGAAGTCAACCGCAGCAAGCTCTTTCTGTTTCTGTTGATAGAACGCCTCCATCCTGTCCAGGCGGCTCGCTGAGAAAGAAATAACGTATGCCGCCTCCAGCGCTCTGCGATCGGCGCTGAACTGCTGGATCATCGATGGCAGCTTCGGCTCTGCAGCTTGCGGGGTTGCGGCCCGCGTCTGAAGGCAAAAACAGGAGAAGACAACGACTGCGATGGTCGGCACAAGACATGTTGAAAATTTGTTCGTTCTATCCACGATGTTATTCTTCTCCTCAAGGCAGAACAAAAGCCGCTCACGGCGGCTCTTGCTTACGACGAAACGTTTGCGTCTTTCTTAGCAGTAAACAAGCGGACACCGAATACCGGTCCTACTGTCGACCGGTCATGTGGAATAAAGCGCACCCGGATGCTCTCTTTGCCCTTTGTCAGGTCAGTGCTCAACGGATATTCCACATCGAAGAACTTTCCGGGACGATCCTGCTTCAGCGTCTGGGTGGCGACCTTCACATTGTCCACCAGGATGTCGAAGCTTCGTTCGCGCTCATCACCCCAGTAGGTAGCCTGCAGCACCATCTCCACGGGTTTGCACTTCAGCGTGAACTCGAAGTATCCACCGGAACGAGCGTCACGTCCATTCCGCCCGCGATACGACACCGGATATGAGATCTCCGAAACCAGCTTATGGTCCCTCTCAGGCTGCATCTCGCCCAGATGCATCACATCGACAGACCGTGCAGCGATATCCCGCGCCTTTGCCTGCTCTGCCAGGAAGTTACTCTCTTCCATTTTCCATGCTGCTTCGGTGAACCGCTTGAAGTAGACGGCGCTGCGGCGATCGTACTGACTATAGAACGGAACGAACTTCAGGTCCGCCGGCCGTACGATGCCCTTCGACGCATAGATCGCCTTCTCGGACGAGACGGCCGAAAAGCCCGACAGCAGGTTCTCGCCTACCAGCGACGGATCGGGATTGTCCCATTTCTCCGATACCGGACCAAGATCAGCGCTCATAACCATGGGGCCGCGAAGCAATGCGACCGTATCGTTGTCACCGGGTGCGGGCTCCAGCCGCAGATCGAGCGGCAGAGTGATTGCCAACACGTCTCCCTGCTTCCACATTCGCTTTACCAACAGGTATCCACGTACCAGTTCAACATCGACTGCTTTTCCATTCACCGTGACCTTCGCCTTCTCTCCAGCCCATCCTGGAGAGCGGAGACCAATCGCAAAGCTTTGCCGTTGCGGTAGAGCCGTCAACGTCAGTCGCGATTCCGGCGCGAACGGATAGTTGGTCTCGAGCCTGAGCTTCGCCTTTCTACCTGGCCAATCGGCTTCGGCAGAAATATAGAGATTCACCAGCAACGCTCCGTCACCTTCCCAGAAGATCGACTCACCATGCTTGGCGTGACTCTCCATACCGGTGCCCACGCAACACCAGAAGGCGTCTTCCTTTGGAGTGGAATAGCCGCGCTCCGCTCCGGACATCAGCGGGGTCATATAGGTAAAGCCGCCGTCTTTCGGATTCTGTGCCGCCATCACGTGATTCAGGTGCGCCCGCTCGTAGTAGTCGAAGTAGGTTCCATCTGGATGCCAGGCATACAAATGCCGTGTCAGCTTCAGCATGTTGTACGTATTGCAGTGCTCACAGGTCTGCTCGGTAATGTGGGCAGCGATCGTGTCGGGAGCTGAGAAATACTCACGGTCTGCGTTTCCACCGATGACATAGCTGTGGTGCTTCGTCACCGCCTCCCAGAAGAACTCCGCTGCACGTCCTGGTTCGGGCTTGTTGGTAAGTTCGTGAAGTCGGGCAAGACCAATCAGCTTCGGCACCTGCGTATTCGCGTGGAAGTTTGCCAACTTATCTTCGCCGGCTTCCAGCGGATCCAGTACACGGCGGTCATACAACCGCTCTGAGACGGCAAGCCAACGCTTATCGTGAGTGATGGCATAGAGCTCCGCGTAGCTTTCGTTCAGGCCGCCATACTCGCAGGCCAGCAGCTTCTGCATCTGCTCGTCGTTCAGCGCATCGAAGACGTCCGCGAAATACCCGGCCAGTCCGGTTGCCACTTTGAGCGCAGTGGGATCACCCCAGCTCTCATAAACATCCAGCAGACCCGCGAAGACCTTGTGCACGGTGTAAAGCGGAGACCAGGAACCATTCAGATCGAATCCGCCGGACCGGATCTCGCCTTGCTTTACCTCGCGGAAGATCTCTTCTCCATCAACGATAGTTCCATC
>NZ_JBFRCY010000591.1:0-4816 GCF_052113305.1 Terriglobus sp. YAF25 | reverse complement strand
GCGTCGGAGTTGCCGAAATAATGGGCAAAGATCCGGTCGCGGACTAATCCGACAACACGGCTGAGCAAAATGCCCGTGGCAACGGCCAGTGCGTGTGTCTTGGTGGAACTGCTGCGAACTTGTGTCTTCAAACCATGATTATAAAAACTCTTTGCTATTTCGTAATAAGAAGGACTTGCTTCTCCAACAGATCGCACCTCAGCGGCTAAAGCCGCATATCTTTCACCTTTGTATCGGCACGGCTGAAGCCGTGCCCTTAAGCACGACATCGCGCTACGCGCGAACGGATACAGGGCGGATCGTGCTCAGCTCCGTCCTCCCGTTGCGCGTAGCGCAACCATTTCGCACCGCAGGTGCGAATGCCTTGCTTGAGGGGACGGCTTTTAGCCGTACCGTATCAAGGTCAAAAGACATGCGGCTTTAGCCGCCGAGGGCAATGTATCGGAGAAGCAGATTTCTCCGCTGACGCTCCGAAATGACAAACAAAAGTATCCCGGGAGGAACGTGCAGCGGGTTCACTACGGAAAACGCCCATCGATGCGCAAACCTACACGACACCTACAGGAAAAATGCTCTATCGTTGACACGACCCGCGAGAGGTAAGACATGAAAATCCGTACTACATTGCTTGGTGGCGTTCTCGCTTGCTTCTCTGCGGGATTAGTTCACGCGCAGGCGTCAGCACCGCAAGTAAAAACCGCACAGGGCGAAGCCGTGGGTAAATGGATTCACGACGGCAAAGAGAAGGCCTTCCTCGGTTTGCCCTACGCCGCGCCTCCTGTGGGCAATCTTCGTTGGAAAGCTCCTGAGCCGCCCTCCGCATGGAGCGGCACTCGCGATGCGACGAAGTTCGGCCATCGCTGTCAGCAATGGCATATCTGGGACGATTACATCTTTACTGACGCCGGTCCTTCCGAAGACTGCCTCTATCTCAATGTCTACACACCTGCGGCGGCGAAGCAGGGCAGCAAACTCCCCGTCATGGTCTGGATCCACGGTGGAGGCTTCCTCGCCGGTGCAGCTTCTGAGCCGCGCTATACCAATCCCGCGCTCGTAGCAAAGGGTGTCATCGTCGTCACGCTGAACTACCGCCTGAACGTCTTCGGTTTCCTCGCCAGTGAAGACCTGGCCAGAGAACAGGGCGGCCACGCCGGTAACTATGGCTTTATGGATCAGGTGGCCGCACTGCGCTGGGTGAAGGCTAACATCGCAGCATTTGGCGGCGATGCAAACAACGTCACCATCTTCGGTGAAAGCGCCGGCTCCTTTGCGGTGAGCGCGCTCACCGTAGCGCCCTCGGCACGCGGACTCTTTCACAAAGTCATCGGAGAGAGCGGAGCCTTCTTCGGTAGCACCATTCCAATGACCGCGGCCAACGAACGCGCCAAACGCGATCAGGCTTTCGTCGCCGCACTCGGCGCAAACAATCTCGAAGAACTTCGCGCCCTACCCGCCGGCAAGATTCTGGAAGCCACACAGAAGCAGAGCGGCATCGGCTTCTCCGCCGTTGTCGACGGAGCCTTCCTTCCGGAGTCCCTGCCAGATGCCTACGCCGCAGGCCGGCAGACGCATGTGCCCTCCATCATCGGCTGGAATCGTGACGAACGCGCCGGCACGCTCTCCAAAGACATGACCGCTGAAAAATGGAAGGCCTACGCCAAAGAGCACTATGGCGCAAAGGCTGATGAGTTCCTCGCAGCTTTCCCGGCAAGCACCGACGAGCAGGCCATTCGCTCGGCGGACGACTTCACCACCAACGGCTTCATTGCCATGGGCGCATGGAGATGGGCCGAGGCGCAAAGTAAGACAGGACAGTCACCGGTCTATCGCTTCCGCTTCGTGAGCATCTTCGTTGCTCCGAATATATTTTGTTTGTCATTTCGTGGCGTCAGCGGGAAGATCTGCTTCTCCGATACCAAGCCCTCAGCGGCTAAAGCCGCGTGTGTTAGGCGCTTGTTCGGCACGGTTAAGGCCGTGCCCTTAAGCAAAGCATTCGCGCGAAGCGCGAAGAAAGACAATGCTTTTGTTTCGCATCGCTTCACGAGAAAACTTATTGAACCGTTGTGCGTAGCGCAACCAATCGCACCCAAGTGCGATTGTCTTGCTTGAGGGGACGGCTTTAGCCGTCCCGTACAACGTTCGAGAGACACGCGGCCTTAGCCGCTGAGGTTCAAATTCAATACGCCCGAACATCCATGCCGTACAAACACGAGGGCCGGACAGTCGTCCGGCCCTCGTTCTTCCTACTTGTCCGACATCGATGGCGGCGCCTCACCCGTATCCCAGTGCGTTGGTTTATCCGTCATCACCAGCTTCAACTCTCCGCCGGCAACAAGCTGTTCATGCGTGAACCACGAACGCTGATACGGCTTACCATTCCACGTCGCGCTCGCAATATAAATATTGCTCGACGACAGGTTCTCCGCCAGGACCGAGAACTGCTTGCCGTTACCCAGCGTGATCGTCGAACGCGGAAACGACGGCGAGCCGATCAGATAGACATCCTGCGCCGCGACCGGGAAGTAGCCCATACGGTTGAAGACATAGAACGAGCCCATCGCGCCCGAGTCATCGTTACCTGGCAACCCGGCCTTGCCGGAGTGATAGCTGGCATCGAGCACCGCATGAATCGTCTTCGCGGTGCTGCTCTGCTCGCCGATCCAGTTATAGAGATACGGCGTCAGGAAGCCGGGCTCATTGCCTACATCGTAACGATAGCGAAAGCGATGCTCTCCGGCCTCAGAGAAGAACAGGTCGAGCCGCTTCTTGAAGGCCGCATCGCCGCCGATCGTCTTGATCAGCTCACGCACATCCTGCGGTACATAAAGAGAGTAGGTCCAGGTGCTGGCCTCGTAGAAGTTATCCGTATACCAGGTGCCCACCAGGCGCGGATTGAACTGCGCCTTCCAGCTTCCATCCGCATGCTTCATCCAGATGAAGCCCTTGATGTCGCCGCCCTCGGTGTGGTCCACCGCTTCGGGATACCACAGCTTCTTCCAGTTGCTCGAGCGCTCCGCAAAGAGCTTCGCATCGGCATCGTGCTGCAGCCCCTTCGCCAGCAACGCTACAGCATAGTCGTTCGCCGCGTACTCCATTGAGCGTGAACCTGGACGGTCCGCTCCGCCGGCAGGGTCGGAGTGCTCGATTGAGAGATATCCCAGCTTCTTCCACTCGTCCATGTCACCGCGGCCGAAGCGAATGGGATCGGTCGACTCCACATCGGCGTCATGCCGCATGGCCTTGTACACACGCTCCCAGTCGAGGCCCGGAACATGCTTTAGATAGGCGTCGGTGAACATCATCTCTGCGTCAGAGCCGCCCTGCGTTCTTCCCGCGAAGTTGCCGGAGCGGCCATCGACGAAGAAACCGTCGTGGTCTTGAATCTCCAGCAGCGACTGCAGAATGCCGGCCACGCGCTTCGGCGCGATCAGAGTCAGCAGCGGCGTCGAAGAACGGAAGGTATCCCAGATGCAGTAGAAGTCGTCGTAGTACGGAAGAGTGCTCTTCCACAGCGGATTCTCACCAGTGCGATCCACCGGCATCAGCATGGAGTGATACAGCCCCGTGGCAAACTGCTGCCGCTCATCCGCTGTGCCGCCCTCCACCTTGGTCGTCGATAGCTCCTTGTCCCACGCCGCAACCACTGCCTTGCGTGTGCCGTCGAAGTCGAAGCCGGCAACCTCAGTCATCGCATTCTTCTTCGCCTGCTCGATCGAGACAAACGAAACACCCACCTTCACGATCACTGGCTTTGCGCCAGGGGCAAAGGTCAGATACGCTCCCGTGCTGACGATCGGCGCCGGAGGCTTCGGCAGCGTCTTCATCGTGAACGGCATCTTGTAGCTCGCCGTCTTCGCGCCATCCTGTGGAGCCTTGCCGTCCTCCCAGATGCCGCTGGTCACTGCAGGGGTATCGGTCACCAGGTAGAAGTACACCCGCATCGGCGTGGTCTGGATATTCCATCCGATCACTGAGTCCTGTTCGCCGGCGATCTCTGTCGGCGATAACACCTGCACCTCGGTCGAAGAAACGATCTGGCCTTCGTCATAACGATGAGGCGAATCATGCAGCTTCATCAGCAGATGGCCAACATCCACCAGCAACGTGCGCTGCTGCCCGTCAGGATATGTAAACCGATACACAGGCGTACGTCGCGCCGTCGTGATCTCCGCACGGATGCCCGTGTCACCTAGACCGACTGTGTAATAACCAACCTCGGCATGCTCATCCTTGCGCGGCACCGAGCTGTGCGCCGGATCAGCCTTACCCAACATCGGCTGCACCGAGATATTGCCATACTTCGGCCCACCGCCCGTCCCTGAAACATGCAGTTGTGAGAAGCCGTTCAGATTACCCGTAGCCGCCCATCCGGCGTTGCCCTGGTTGGTCCCATAGTCAGGTCCGGGTTTCGCCATGCCGAAGGGCAGCGTAGGCCCCACGAAAACATTCCCGCCTTTATCGGCGCCCAACATGGGATCGATCTCAGAAGCCTTCTGCGCCCACAACGCGGCAGACATACACGAAACAAAAACAAGAGTATTGCGGAAAAGATGTCGCATCACAGACGTCTTTTATACTCCACCTGCGTTAACGATGTCGCTATTGGATGGGATGGGTGGGAGCAGCGGCTATAGCCCTGACCCTTCCTTCCGAAGAAGATAAAGGCCCAGGGCTAAAAGGCCCGATCTATAGAGCCGCGCGCGACCGCCTTTTCTTACCTATGGGCGCCAAAATACATGGGAAGAAAAGCAGATTTCTCCGCTTCCTCCGACCGCTACGAAATGACAAACAAAAAGGCTGTTGAACTAGATATCCC
>NZ_JBFRCY010000590.1:0-3720 GCF_052113305.1 Terriglobus sp. YAF25 | reverse complement strand
CTCGATCGCCACTGCAACCCTGACGCTGCCACTCAAAGAAGAGGAGACCGATCATGCGCGCACTTCTGATTGATGATGAGCGCCGCGCGCGCGCCGAGATGCGCCGCCTTCTGGAGGCCCATCCCGATGTGACCATTGCCGGCGAGGCAGCCAACGTCTCCGAAGCCAAGGAGATGATCGCCCGCGAACGGCCTGACCTGCTGTTCCTCGATGTAGAGATGCCCGGAGCTACCGGCTTCGATCTGCTCGATGAGATCGCAGGCCGCGAGCAGACACCCGCCGTGATCTTCACCACGGCATTCGATCRCTACGCGCTGCGAGCCTTTGAGGTTCGTGCAGCCGACTACCTGCTGAAACCAGTTACACCGGAGCGCCTGAAAGCCGCCCTTGAACATGTCCTCACCGAAGATCGCTCCGAGCCGCAGAGGCTGACTCTCGACCAGTTCTTTATCCGGGAAGGAGAGCGCGCCTGGATGGTGCGCGCGGTGGAGATCAAGCTGATTGAAGCGGAGGGCAACTACGCCCGGCTTCACTTCGGCGAGAATCGCCCTCTCATTCTGCGCAGCCTGCAAACACTCCAGGCGAGATTGGACGATCATTTCTTCCGTGCCAACCGCAGCCAGATCGTCAACCTGCGATGGATCGCACGCATGGAACTGGAAGTCGACGGAGCTGTACGGGCAGTGCTGAAGGACGGGACCGAAGTGATCTTCTCGCGCCGCCAGTCACAGGCGTTGAAAGAACGTATGGCGCTTTAGGATTTGATAAGTGGGTCTCGGCCATTTTTGGGAGGGATCTGCTCTGCGGAAATGGCTTGGTACCTCAGCGGCTGAAGCCGCTTTCTTATTACTCCCCGGTACGGGACGGCTAAAAGCCGTCCCCTTAACCACCCCAGCCAGCAAAGCTGGCCAGGGACCCCGGAGCAAGGCATTCGCGCGTTGCGCGAACGTGGAAGCGCATCTCGTAGGATTGTGAGGCAGCCTTTCTAATAGTCATTGCTAATCACTTCGAATGAACTTGTTCATTCGAGTGATCTATCGCGCAATGCGCGATCGTCTTGCTTAAGGGCATGGCTTCAGCCATGCCGTACGAGAGCTCGAAAGAGGAGCGGCTTCAGCCGCTGAGGGCAATTTACCGGAAAAGCAGATCAGTCCGAAAATGACAAACAAAGGACTCTGCATGCTCGAGAAAGCCGTGCGTCCTTTCGCTATTTGTCTGTCGATACAGTTCTAAGCCTGTGCGATCGGCGTGCTGGAGGGATCAGGTACCGCAATCGCGGCGGCTACCGGGCGCTTCTGCTGGAAACACTGACGGCAGAGGACCGGACGTCCCTGCGTCGGCTTGAAGGGCACGGTCGTCTCCACGCCGCACTCGCTGCACTGCGTGCGAGTCTCAGTCCGAGTGTTAGGTGCAGAACCGGATCCCCGCGCCGCCCGCTTCGCCTTGCACGGCTTGCAGCGCTTGGGATCGTTCTTGAACTGTTTGTCGAAGAAAAATAGCTGTTCCCCGGCAGTGAAGACGAACTCACTGCCACAGTCGGAGCACTTCAGAATACGGTCCACAAACTCCATGGGGGGCTTCTTTCATTACGTACGTAAAAGAAGGCATCACGCCAGACAGCGCGTAGAAACCATAAACCTATTTCTTTGTCAGTGCTTGGGCCCGGAGAGCCGTGGAACCGGCTCCGTATATCTCGTTAGACGACTTAGGTACGCCGAACGCCGCCGGAAAAAGAAGACCTCGGCGGAGAAGTACATCCTGGATGGCAGGACCGCCGGCATCCGTGCCGCGGTCCTGCCCGGTACTGCTGTTAGTCCTGCTCCTTGCGCGACTTCTTGCGGTTGCGCTTGCGGGCCAGGGCTTCCTTCACGCGCTTCTTCTCACCCGGCTTCAGGTAGAAGGAATGACGCTTTACTTCCTTGATAATGTCTTCCTGCTGCACCTTGCGCTTAAAACGGCGCAGGGCATTTTCAAGGGGTTCGCCTTCTTGAACTCGAACCTCTGCCAATGGAGATACACCTCACTCCCGTCCCGGTAAGGGATCGTCTAAGAATATCTGATTTTCGGCCAATTGCCAGCAAATCCAGCTTTCTGCACCGCAAATAGTGCAACTGAATCATGCCGTTCGCCGGGAAGAGAGCCACAGGGTCAGCAGTGCCAATTCGCCGATAAAAATCGCCTCCGCCACGATGAAGTTCGACGGCCTGGAGGCAGCCACCACCAGCAGAACCACTGCCAGTAACGCCACGCACACCATGGCCAGCCGCCGCGAATAGGTGTAGCGGAAGGCCGGCATCACGGACCGCGCTGGAGCCTGCTCCGGCAGACGGGATACAAGACGAGCCGCGAACCCATCAGGCACCGGGACCTGCGGTCCGCGATCGAGGGCCTCCGCGATGCGGAGATCGAGACTCTGATTCCGGTCGAGATCTTCGGTCATACCCTTACCCTTTCGTGGATCGTAACTGCGGGCTTCACTGCTTCCGGCTTCATCGCCTGCTCGACTCTCTGTTTCAGACGTGTCCGGGCGCGATGCAGATGCGTCCGCACCGTATTAATCGGAAGATTCAGGGTCAGCGCAATCTGTTCGTAGGTCTGCTCTTCCTGATGGAAGAGGGTGAGCACGGTCCGCTCCACCGGAGTAAGCGTCATCACCTGCTGCTGCACCATCGACCAGAACTCTCCAGAGAGCAGCTGCTGCTCTGCCCCCGGATCCCGATGCGCCAGGCGATCTTCGAGCGTTGGACCGCCATCCTCTTCTCCCGTCGACATGGGAAGCAGTGGATCGTCGACACGGCGGCGGCGCTTCCATTCATCCTGCGCTACGTTCACCGTGATGCGGTACAGGTAGGTCGACAGCATCGCCTCTCCTCGAAATGTGGGCAGCGCTCGATAAGTCTGCAAAGGCGGTAGGACTGAGATTGTCGCCGAAAGTTTCACCTCATCGCCTGAAACTTTCTCTGCGACCTGCAGTCTTACGCCCGCAGAACACAAGGAGGTACAACAGATGCACGCATTCTTCAGCCCATTCGTCGTTCCTGTGGCCATCTTCGCAATGATCGCCATCCTGGGCGTCGGAGGCATGGTCTCTGGCTATCACGAGAAGAAACTCAGGGTCGAGCAGCGTATGGTGGCCCTGCAGCGCGGTATTCCCCCGGACCAGATCGAAAAGATCTTCGGCGCCGCCGAGCGCGCCGAGGAGCGCGGCGACCCTTTGCGCAGCATGGGGAACGCACGCCGTGCAGCCCTGATTCTGATCGCCTGCGGTGTCGGCATCATCGCCACATGTCTTCTGCTGACCCTGATCCTCCAGGTTCGGGAGATCCTGGCAGGTGCGGCCGGCGGTTTGATTCCGGTAGCGATCGGCATCGGATTTTGGATCGACTACAAGATTCAGGCGCGTGAGATGGAGCGCCTGGGTCTTGTTGTCAGCGAAGAGTGAGTAGAATCGAGCGCATGATCCGCTCTTACCAGGGAAAGACGCCCATTATTGGCCAGGGCTGCTATATCGACCAGTCCGCGCAGGTGATCGGCGATGTCGTCTTCGGAGACCAGTGCTCGGTCTGGATGAACGCCGTCGTTCGCGGCGACGTCAACGCGATCCGCATCGCATCGAAGACCAACATTCAGGACTGCGCCGTGCTGCACGGCATGCGCTACGTCCACCCGGTCCATATCGGTGAGCTGGTCACCATCGGCCACTCGGCCGTTGTCCATGGA
>NZ_JBFRCY010000589.1:0-2995 GCF_052113305.1 Terriglobus sp. YAF25 | reverse complement strand
TCACGGAACCGGTGTGACAGTGGTGAAAATCGGTGCGACGTGAAAATCGTCTTTGTAAATTGTGACCAGGTACAAAGACGACAATTTTCTTGYGGGGCCTGAAACTCCTGCACGCGGTCGCCGCATCCTAAGGTGCCATGAAAGCGACGGCCATGGTCTGCGACCGCCTGGAATGCGTCCGCGTCACAGTAGTCAGTATCGATCTGCCTTTGAACTGTTGGCTATGCGAGTTTGAGACCGCTGAGGATGCCTGTGTGGTCCTTGAGGAGGTTGGCATTCTCCCGGTCGGCGAGACGTCGTATGCCGTTAGAAACAACTTCGACAACGGTGTTCTTCTTGCGCAAGGTGAGTTGCAGCATGAAGATACGCTTCTGGCGGCCGGTTTCTGGTCTGAAGAATTGTGGGTTGTGAATTAGGGCGTGAATCTAAAGTTCATGCCAAATCCTGAGGTGCGTTTGCGTCCGAAGCAGGATGGCAGTATTTCTGATACGAACTCCAGACTCATCACATCAAGGCGTACCGATAATTTAATGAAGAGTTATAGAGCGGGCCTTCAGCCCTTTATTCTCAATGGGCAGGAAACCTGGGGCGCTGCCCCAGGCTGGTATAGAACGCGCCTTCAGCGCTCTGGTTTCTATCGAGCTGCTGCGGCTATTTTGTAAGTGGATCAGCGCTTTTGGGGGAACTGGCGGAGAGAGGGGGATTCGAACCCCCGATAGAGCTTTTGGCCCTATAACGGTTTAGCAAACCGCCGCCTTCAGCCACTCGGCCATCTCTCCAGCGCACGATGTAGATCAGTATACCGGAACGCCGCAAATTCCCGTACATTCAAAGCCATCGCTGCAATGCAAAAATCTGTCCGCAAGCTTCGTCTGCTGCCGTTGCTGGCAGGCGCCTATTACATGGTCTCGGGCGGGCCGTATGGCCTGGAGGACATTATCGGCATGGCCGGTTACGGCCGTGCCCTGTTGTTACTGGTGCTTTTGCCCTTTGTTTGGAGCCTGCCAACGGCGCTGATGATCGGCGAACTGGCCTCGGCCATTCCGCTTGAGGGCGGGTTTTACGCCTGGGTACGGCGAGCTCTGGGGCCCTTCTGGGGGTTCCAGGAGGCATGGCTTTCTCTGGCCGCGTCGGTCTTCGATATGGCCATCTACCCCACGATCTTTACCGAGTACCTGGGCCGAGTGGCTCCGTTTATGACCGCAGGGCATCGCGGAACCATGCTGCAGTTGCTGGTGATTCTGCTGGCAGTGCTGTGGAATCTGCGTGGCGCGGCGGCAGTGGGCGAAGGCTCGGTCTGGATGATGATCGTCTCGCTCTCGCCGTTTGCGATTCTGGTGCTGATCGCGCTTGGCTACGCCGTGCGGCATCCGGCGGCGCATGCGTATGCAGGCTTGCCGGTGCAGCACACGCTGTCCGGAGCGTTGCTGGTCGCCATGTGGAACTACATGGGATGGGATAACGCCACCACCATTGCGGCGGAGGTGGAAGAGCCGCAGCGCAACTATCCGCGCGCGATGATCCGGGCAGCGGTGATGGTGATGTTTGTTTATTGTCTGCCGCTGTTGGCGGTGTGGCTGGGCGGCCTTTCGCCGGATCGCTTCACGACCGGCGCCTGGGTGGACGCGGCGAAGGTCTTCGGTGGTCCGTTGCTGGCGGCGTCGATTGTCTTTGTCGGATCGATCGACGGCGTGGGAACCTTCACGGCGTTGACAATGTCGTACACGCGGCTTCCCTTCGCTATGGCAATGGATGGTCTGCTGCCGAAGGTCTTTACCCGCGTAAATCGTGCGGGCGTGCCGTGGGTTTGCATCGTAACTTGTGCAACTGCGTGGGCTTTGGCGCTGGGACTGACCTTTGAGCGGCTGATCTCGATCGATCTTGTGCTCTACGGAGCGTCGCTGATGCTGGAGGATGTGGCGCTGGTGGTGCTGCGGCTGCGCGAGCCGGAGATGAAGCGTCCCTTCCGCATTCCGGGTGGACTGTTCACGGCGATTGCGGTTGGAATTGGGCCGGCGGTGCTGATCTTCTTTGCGCTGTGGGCATCGCGCGAGGAGCGTACGTATGGCATGTCGGCGATGCTGTTTTCTTTGTTGATCGCGGCGGTGGGGCCGGTGTTGTACCTGTTCTGCCGGAATTGCTCGCCGGTCGCCGCCCGGGAGGGAGTTGCCGCGGATGAGTCTTAGGCGTTGACCGCGACGTCCTATGACAAGCAGCATTGAATCCTGCTCATGTAGACGACAGCCACACGTTCTCTCAGCAATCCTGCAATTCAAGAAAAGGAGTGCCAGTCATGTGCGATGAACATATTCATCAGGGACTGATTCACGATCCCACGCTTACCCGCCGGGCCTTTGGCCTGGGTGCTGCTGCAACCGTTGTGCTTACCTCCGCGGCTGCCGGGGCGCAGTCGAAGGTTGTTGAAAAAGATGTGAATGTGCCGATGGCCTCGGGAGTCTCCGATTCGGCGCTGTTCTATCCCGAGGGCAAAGGCCCCTGGCCTGCGGTATTGGTCTGGACCGATATCCTGGGCCTGCGCCCGGTCTTCCGGGATATGGGGCGTCGTCTTGCCGCCGAGGGCTACGTGGTGCTGGTGCCCAATCCGTTTTATCGGAACGCCAAGGCTCCGGTGGTCGATGGCTCGTTCGATTTCAGCAAGCCTGAAGACCGCGCCAAGGTGATGCCGCTGGCGGCGGCTTTGACGGCCGATGCCAACATCAGCGACGCCAAGGCTTACATGGCGTTTCTGGATGCGCAGCCGCAGACTGACAAGAAGAAAAAGATGGGTGTGCAGGGCTACTGCATGGGCGGTCCGCTGACCTACCGCACGGCGGCGACGGTGGCGGATCGTGTGGGAGCGGCCGCGACCTTCCATGGTGGAGGTCTGGTGACTGACAAGCCGGACAGCCCGCATCTGATGATTTCGAAGATGAAGGCCGAGGTGTACTCCGCTGTGGCTGATAACGACGATCAGCGCGATCCGGCGGCTAAGGAC
>NZ_JBFRCY010000588.1:0-2997 GCF_052113305.1 Terriglobus sp. YAF25 | reverse complement strand
GACCTGATCTTTCTGGACCTGCGCGACCGTACCGGCATCACCCAGGTGGTGCTCGACAAGTCGCTCTCCGGCCATGACGCGCTGGCCAAAGCCGAGGCCGCGCGTCCTGAGTACGTCATCGCCGCCCTCGGCAAGGTTCGCCTGCGCGAGGAATCGCTGGTCAACCCTAAGATGCCGACCGGCGAGATCGAGGTGCTGGCTACCGAGCTGCTGATTCTGAACGACGCCAAGACGCCGCCCTTCTCGCCGGCCGATGACGCCATTCAGAATGAAGAGATGCGGTTGAAGTACCGCTACATCGACCTGCGCCGCGCCGAGATGCAGCAGAACTTCCTCGTGCGCCACAAGGTCAACCAGGCCATCCGCCAGACGCTCTCCGACGAAGGCTTCCTCGAGATCGAGACTCCGTTCATGACGCGCTCCACCCCGGARGGCGCACGTGATTACCTGGTTCCCTCTCGCGTCCATCCCGGCACCTTCTATGCGCTGCCGCAGTCGCCGCAGATCTTCAAGCAGATCCTGATGATCTCGGGCTTCGACCGCTACTTCCAGATCGCCCGCTGCTTCCGCGACGAAGATCTCCGCGCCGACCGCCAGCCGGAGTTCACCCAGATCGACCTGGAGATGACCTTCCCCACGCAGGATCAGGTCTTTGCTGTCGTCGAGCGCTTCCTCACCGCCTCCTTCTCGGCCGTGGGCGAGACCATCAATACCCCCTTCCTGCGTATGAGCTACGACGAGGCCATCCGCAAGTACGGTATCGACAAGCCCGACATGCGCCTGCCGGCGATGGCCGATCTGACCGACGTGCTGACGCCCGAGCTGCGCACCACCCTCAAGATCGAGCAGAAGCTGCCCGTGCTCGGCTTTGTGATTCCTTCGGTCGGCGAGCTCTCCAGCACTGCCCGCAAGTCGCTGCTCAGCGAGGTTCGCGCCTCGTTCGGCGATAGCGGTCTTGACCTGCTCGACCTCGTCCGCCTGCGTACCGCCGAGCAGTTCGTTCCGCTGGCCGATGCTATCTCTGAGAAGCTGAACGCCGAGCTCGTTGCCTTCAACGGATCGAGCCTCACGCCCAATGATCTGGCAGTGGTCGTCACACCCAAGCTGGAAACGCCGGAGATGTGGAACTTCGATCGCCAGTGGATCTGGAAGCGTGTTGGCCAGCTTCGCCTGGAACTGGCGAAGAAATACGCCGACAAGCACGGTCTTTTCGAGAAGAAGGGCACGCCCGACGACTACAAATTCCTCTGGGTCACCGACTTCCCCATGTACGAGTGGAACGAGGAGAAGAAGATCTGGGACGCTGCGCATCACCCGTTCACCTCACCGCACGAAGAGGACATCATCTCCGGAGCTCTCTTTAATGACAAGGGAGCCGTACGGGCCTCGGCGTACGACGTAGTGCTCAACGGTCTGGAGCTGGGTTCGGGCTCTATCCGTATCCATCGCAAGGACGTACAGGCTGAGATCTTCCGTTCGCTGGGCATGAGCGATGAAGAGGCCAAGGAGCGCTTCGGTTTCTTCCTCGATGCGCTGGAGTACGGCACGCCTCCGCACGGCGGCATCGCCCTCGGCATCGATCGCATCGTCATGCTGCTGGCCGGCGCACAAAGCCTGCGCGAGGTCATCGCCTTCCCCAAGACAGCAAAGGCCATCGACCTGATGGTCGACGCTCCCAGCCACGCCACCGACATGCAGTTGAAGGAGCTTCACCTGCGGCCTACGGTGCGCAGCTAGGTAAGGTCAAAGGAAACAACATAAAACCCGCCCTTTGTAGGGCGGGTTTTATGTTGTCTATCTAAGCCCATACACTGGGTGCCCCATCCATCGCATATCGGGGTCCCCGACGAACTTGTTCGTTGGGGTGATAGCGCGATGGGTGGGATATTCGCGACTTCGCTATGAAATAACAAAAGACGATTCGAGCTTCGCTCGAACACCCCCACCCATTGCTTCGCAATGGATGGGGCACCCACTGTACGGGCTATCTAACTACTACGCCCCAACAAATCCTCTACCTCATCCCTGGAAGGCATTGACACCTGCGCACCTAAACGCGTCACTGAGATCGCAGCAGCTGCATTCGCATACCGCGCCGCCGCCTGTGGCGAATCCCCCTCCAGCAATCGCACCGCAAACGCCCCATTGAAGCAATCCCCTGCAGCCGTGGTGTCTACAGCCTTTACTGCAAACGCAGGCACCAGCGTCGCCTCACAATCAGCGCCCATCAGAAACGCTCCGCGCTCGCCCAGCTTCAGCGCCACATTGCGGCATCCCATCGCCAACAATCGCTCAGCCGTTTGCTGTGGCTCCATCGAGCCTGCAACCAGCTGCGTCGCCTCAGTCTCATTCGGAGTCAACCATGTCACCACACGCAACAACTCCGTCGGCAATGCAGCAACAGGAGCGGGATCAAGGATGACTGCAATGCCGGCCTTGTGTGCAGCCTGCGCCGCAGCAACCACCGCATCCATCGGGATCTCGAGTTGCAGCAGGACGACACCTGCCTCTGCAAACTCCTGCGCTCTGATATCCGCTGCTGTTACTAAACCATTCGCGCCTGGTTGTACGACAATCGCATTCTGTCCATCGGAGGAGTGAGTAATTACTGCCAGACCCGAAGGCCCTTCACTCACCTGGACACCGGTCACATCCACCTCGGCTTCATCCAGTCCGTCCAGCAGCGCACCCCCATAGTTGTCGCTACCGACGCGGCCCACCATACGCACCCAAGCTCCCAGCCTGGCTGCCGCAACAGCCTGGTTTGCGCCTTTACCACCCAGCAGGGACTCGTATCCGCTGCCACGAACCGTCTCACCGGCAAGCGGAATGCGCTCCGCATGCACGACAAGATCCAGGTTGAGACTTCCAATCACCAGCACCGACTTCTGCACGAACCTCATCCTAGAGCATTTTTTCTGTTGCTGGGTATCCCGGAAGGAGCGTGCAGTGGCGTTTTCATTGCGGAAAACGCCCATAGATGCACAAGCTCTACAC
>NZ_JBFRCY010000587.1:0-3603 GCF_052113305.1 Terriglobus sp. YAF25 | reverse complement strand
GGCGTTTTCATTGCGGAAAACGCCCATAGATGCGAAACCCTACACTGCCCCTGAAGGGAAATGCCCAGCCGCTACTTCTTCGTGTCGCCGCCGATTGCAATGACCACATATTTGGCGGGTATATCGCCAACATTCTTAATCCTGTGAACGGTTCCCAGGGCGACGTACACTAAACCGCCTGGCCCTACCCGCTCCTCTTTGCCGTCATGCTCGAATGCCACGGTGCCTTCCTGCACTACGATCAGCTCGGAATGGCCGATTCTGTGAAGCTCCACCGGCGCCGTCCCCGCTGGTTGCATGGATTCATGCACGGCCACCGTTTCTCCGGTAGCCAGGGTTCCCGTGAAGGCGTTTCGGCTTTCGGTTCCATTGGCAGTTTTCCGTACCGTCATCTRGTCGTACGGAAATATACCGGCGCTCGCCAACGGGTTCTGAGTCTTTGAAGGGGTTGCTGCTGCGGTGGCTGCCGTTTGCGCATTCACGATCCCACATCCAAACAACAGTACTGCGAAGCCACAGACAACTTTTGCCATAGTCCCCCTTCCGGAGCGGGGACCAGAATACTTTTACTGTTGAGCGAGCCGCAAGTACAGGGAAAATGCTCTAGATTCCGCAAGGTCATTCATTAAGTCTTTGCAGCTTGCAAGGATGATTCGATCAGCATGGTCGCCACACGCGCGCCGGCGGTCAAAATTGCTTTTGAAAGGGAAGGGTCATCCACGGCCCGGGAGAGCTGGATCGTGCCAACGAGCAGGCCGAAGAGGCCGATGGCGATTTCGCGCCCCTTTGGCCCCTTCGGAATACTGGGTAATTGCTTCTCCACTGAGCTCAATAGCCTTTTCACCGAAGCAGTGTAGCTGCGTCGTGTGGCACGATCCTGGCGCGAGATTTCAGGAAGCAGCGCAGCCGAAGGACACCCGGCATCGGCATGATCCCGATGTCCCTCAGACAGATAAGCACTTACGATCTCCATCAGGCGTCCCGCCTCCAGAGCTTTCTCGAACTGCTGCCACTGTTCGTCGGTGGTCCGTTCGAGGCTCTTCGCGATCAGGTCGTTCTTGGACGCGAAATGGGCGAAGAAGGCCCCGTTTGTCAGACCGGCATCGGACATGATGCCCGCAACGCCTGATGCCGCGATACCCTGTTGGCGGAATTGGCGTGCAGCAACGTCCAGGATGCGATCGCGCGTGGCATCTTTGTGTCCCTTTTCGTATCTCATTCTCTTCACTGTCCCTACTCTTCATATTACGAACGTAAGAGAGGACCCGGAGTGTGACGCAAGCGCGTCACGGAGTCATGACGCCTTGGCCGGCACAAGAGGCTTCGACGCCTTCCAGAGCTGCCTGTTGATGAAACTGGGAGCCAGCCGGCTCAGGAGCGCCAGCATTCTGGACTGTCCCGGATGAATCTCAAGGGAACCAGACCGCAGGGCCGAAAACGACTGCTTCACCAGGTCGTCGGTCGTGATCGCACTTGCGCCGCCCTCCACAAGCTCTGTCGTCATATCTGTTTTCACGGCAGGCGGCATCAGCTCGATAACCTCTACGCCGGTCGCTTCTAATTGAAACCGAAGCGAGATCGTATAGGAATGAATAGCTGCCTTGGTGGCACTGTAGATCGGTGCGGCGGGTAACGGCACGAAAGCCAGACCGGAGGATACGTTGATGACCGTACCCTTATTCGCCGTCAGGACGTCAATAAGCGCCGAAGTCGTCCGAATCACTCCACCGACATTAATGTTCACTTCTGTCATCAAGCCATCGAGGTCCGATGCCGGAGCCTGGAGGTTTTTGGGCAGGAAGATGCCGGCGTTGTTCATCAACACGTCGAGACGGGGAAAGTCCTTCTTGATGCGTGATCCGAGCGTGGCAATCTGGGCCGGGTCGGCGACGTCGCTTTGAATGGTGTGAAGGTTTGGGTATTTCGCTTTTACCTCGTCAAGCACCGACTGGCGCCGGCCGGTGACGATGACCTGATTGCCAAGTTCTAAGAACTTGAGAGCGAAGGCCAGCCCAATACCGGCCGAACCTCCAGTGATGAGAATGGTGCGACCGGTGATTTTCATAAAAGTCCTTTAGGAGCGATAGAGTCCGAGCAATACTTATAGGATTATGATCATACTTCTATGGTCGCAATTTTTTGGAGAAGAGTGACAAACGCTCCCGCGCCCTTTCGGCAGTGATCCGGACTTTGCAGCGGATCACTGCCGTGGTGCAGGATTTATGCGGTCTGGAGCTCCGGCTGGAGTGCGGAGCGTTCGTCGGCGCTGGGGCCCCAGCTTGAGGGGACAGGAACGTCGAGCAGGCGAAGGTAGACACAGAACTGGCCGCGGTGCTGGTACCAGTGGTTGAGCATGATGTTGCGCAGGAAGGCGACGCGGGGCATGGCGGCGATCTCCTTGTCGCCGTCAACGATGCGCCAGGTTGCATTCATGGTCGCATCATCGAAGCTGGGTAGAACTTCGCGTACGGTGGCGATGCTCCGGTCGAGAGTGTCGAAAATCTCCTGCAGACTTGCGGGTTGATGGAACTGGAATCCTGGCGGCGGGACCTGGTCTTTCTGCGCGCCCTGGACAACTCCTCCAGGTACGAACGCAAGGTGATAGGCCAGCTGGCCGGCGGTCATCGATTTGTTGTGAGGCTTCCAGGTGAGCTTGTCTTCGGGAAGGCGCTCGAGGAACTTCCGTGTGACCGGCGCCTGCGATTCAAACTCCGCGAGTAGGGATTGTGCCATCGACATGGTGTATGCGAACAAGGGGCCGGCGAATTCAAGCAGGGAAGGCCGCTTGATGGCCTGAACGTTGGCCCAGAAGTGTCCGTTGTTGTCGCCCAGATCGCGGTACCAGCGTCCGCCCGGCCATGGTTCGATCTTCATGTTGAGAGACTTGCCGTCAGGAGTTTCGTTGCCGGGGCCGAGTTGCTCCAGCAGCGCTGCAAAGGTGACATCGATCGGAGCTTCGACGTGAATCTCCTGATTGATGGTGACGGTCAGATTTTCGAGAGCCAGTTCGGTGGGCATCATAATCTCTATTTCTCCTTAGATTTCGCGGAATCCAACTGCGGTGATCCCTGGCGAGCCATCGCTTCGGCGCGTGCCTTCACGCGCGTCAACTGGTGCTGCCAGTAGCGCTCGAAGGTTGCGGCCCACTGGTGCAATGGCCGTATTGCTTCGGCGTTGGTGCGGTAAAGCTTTTGGCGGCCCTGGCAACGCATCCGGACCAGTCCGACATCCTTCAGCACCCGGAGGTGCTTCGATACCGAGGGCTGCTCCAGACCGAGTGCCTCCGCAATCTCTCCCACCGGCCGTTCGATTCCGGCGAGATAACTCAAAATCTCGCGCCGGCGGGGTTCAGCGATTGCGTTGAATGCGTCCGAGGTCGTGCTCGCTCTTGCCATGAGGAAAACGGTATATTCCGATATGGGAATATGTCAAATGTGACGAGAGCGCTTGGGCCGGGCACCTGTAGGAGGTCAAGAGGTTGTTGACATCTGGAGCCTGCTGATGGGCGGGCGTAGGTTGAGGCTAGCATGAGGTCTTTGTTGGTTGTAGAAGTCTGTCCAAGGGGCGAGTTGGGTGTCTCTTTGTTCTGAGTTTTCCCAGTGA
>NZ_JBFRCY010000586.1:0-5941 GCF_052113305.1 Terriglobus sp. YAF25 | reverse complement strand
ATGCAATTGGCTTTGAAGGTCCTCTTCTAGAACGTCTTCGATGTGGGTATTTCGATGGGAGATGCAAAATGCATCTCCCATCTTTTTTGCGTAGCAGTATTGTCGGGTAGTTAGCGAATGTGAGCGGTATTCTTGATCCCATTGAGTATTGCTAGATCCACTCGCGCCGTTTCCGACGGCTCACATATTCGGGATTTTCGTAAAGGGCAGGGCCAAGCACGCAGGAACGGTTCTTCCGATAACGCGGCACGTAGGTGTCGTGTCCATCTCGGCACTTGCGTCAATGAACTGACGTTCGTGGTAGCTCTCGTTGCAGCTATCGATATACCCGTCTTCACGGCTTTTTTCAATACAGCCGGGGGATCGGTCTTCGACTGGTGTGTGTCGCACTCCTGCGACTTGCCGTTCTGTACAGAAACCGTGTTTCGGCGGATCGGACCTTCTTTTGTAGCTCTTCTCCAGGGCTCGGCCTCGATCAATGTCCCATCCACAGTGCCTGTTTCCGGGCCAGGGACTTTCGGCATCCGGACGTTCCATATCGAAAAAAATGCGGGACCTCGCAGCCCTGAGATACGGTTTCCTTTGCCGGCCGAGAAGCCAACAGGACTCATCAGACACGGCCTCAATTTCAGGTGGCGCGTGTCCGAGAGTCGGGACGTGCGCCACTACGGAATGTTGGGGATGCAATTCCAGATATCGACTTTTTCAGATCCTGCCGGCATTACTCGGAATCTGCTGGAAGATCGAAGCTCACCAGGCCACCGCGGAAGCCCTTCGTCTTGATGGCGGCATACAGCGTACCAGCAACCATCCAGACAGTGCCCAAAACGAGGGCGGTGCGGCTAAGGTTGAGCCATATAAAGCCGCAGATTAGGAAGCCGAGTGAAGGTAGCACAAAGTTGTGCACCTTCTTCACCTCGGCGCGCAGCCAATAGCGGATGAAGGCCGCTGCATTCACACCCATAAACGCGATGAAGGCGCCAAAGTTAACTGCTTGAGCCCCAACTTCATAAGCGCCTCCACCCAACTGCCGGGAGAAATATTCGAGAGCCCCAGCACCAATCAATGCAAAGCCTCCCACCGCAAGGACATTATTGCGGGGAATGCGACTCTTCGGATCAATGGTTCCAAAGAAAGACTTAGGCAGGGCATTGCCACGCCCCATACCGTAGAGCAGTCTTCCGGCCGCCAACTGCGCGGCCAGGGCGGACCCTGCATTCGCAATCAACAATGTGAAGTTGATGATCTGGAACAGTGCAGCTCCGCCAGCCCGTCGGGAGATGATGGCAAAGGCAGATTCAACCTGATCGCTGGGGAAGGCCTGCGAGCCCCAGACCAACTGTGCCGCATACGCTTCAAGGCCTGAGAGAACGCCAGTAACAAGGCAAACCAGGACCGTTGCAAGCAGGATGTTACGGCGAGGATTTTCAACCTCTTCCGACAGCGTCGAAATGCCGTCGAAGCCGATGTATGTGAGAACCGCTACCGATGTGCCCGCAAAGATCCTCGAAGAGTTGAAGGTAGTGGGGTTATAGAAGGGTTGGGAAAAGTATCCGGGGCCATAGCTGTGGAGTTGCCAGACGAAACGTACAACGGCTGCAAGGAAGAGGGCGACAATGATCGTCATGCCGATGCAAAGAGTTTCGTTGATCCGCGCGGATGTCTGGATGCCGCGCAGGTTTACCCACGTGAGCAAGCTTACGAAGATGATGATCCAGACATAGTAGGAAAGGCCGGGAAAGACGTTTATAGCGGCCTTGGCGCAGAAGGCGACGCAGATCAGCGGATTGAGTACGTAATCCATCACCATGCTCCACCCTGTGATGTATCCCAGTGCCGGGTGCGTCTCCTGTCCCACATAGGTGTACGCGGATCCCGCGCTGGGATAAGCAGCGGCCATCTTGCCATAGCTGATTGCCGTAAGCAGCATCGCAACCATGGCCAGGAGAATGGTTGTCACGACATGGCCGCCGGCCTTGTTATTGATGACGCCGTAGATTCCCATCGGTGCGGTCGGTTGGACGATGACCATTCCAATAAGGACTAGGCTCCATAAGCTCAAGGTTCGATTGAGTTTTGGAGTCTCACCGGAGGCTGCATTAACGGTCACATCCCGAGCTACTTCTGCCATCGAATCCTCGCGTACAAACTGAAAAAGGGGCGATTCGCTACACTGACTCAAAGCTTATATGGACTTCCATCTTCGAGTAGGCAGAAGGTTATGCGGCCGCGTTATTCTTCGTCCTCATCGTAGATCTTCACGCCACGGACAACTCGATTGATTACTCCATCGAGGCTTGGATTATCGGGATCCAAGCCGTTACGCAGACTCAAATGATATCCCAGCAGTTGCGGTCCGACGATCTCGAACGGAGTGCGTAGATTGTCCGCCCCACTTGTGACGATCGCAGGGATGTGTTCATCGAACAAGGACGCTTCATTATCGGCTGCGCCAATGGCAACGAGATATCCCAGGCCCTTTGTCTTCAGTTCATTCACAAGATCGAGCTCATAGCGGCGTCGAATGGGACTGTTGGAAAGCAGGCATAGGACGACAGTATTAGACGCGAGGAAACTCATCGGTCCATGACGAAGACCAAGGTAGGTCTCGGGCAGGACAGCATACTTTCCTCCGGTCATCTCCAGGCACTTGAGCACGCCCTCCTGTGCCCATGGGAAGGATGGCGAAGAGCAGAGCAGCACGATGCGATCTCTAACAGCAGCGGCCACGCGCTCCACGACTTTGTTAATCCGTTCAAATTGAGCCGATCCATGCACGCATGCCTGAGGGAGCACGTCATCAACCTTAGCCTGGTTCGCAAGGCAGTAGCCGGCCAACGGTGGCATAGCTCTCGGGGCTATTACCGGAACGGCCGATGGAGATAACAACCGTGATATCGGAAAGAAAGCGTTCCGTGTCGACGAGGAGATCGGTGGAGGCAACGGCGATTGCACGGGGCCAGTTGGCCGCGATCGCGGATGCTGCATAGGATGAAGTGCCCGCGCCTGTAAGCAAAACGCGTGCTCCCATAAGCTTCGACTCCAAACCGTACCGCCAGGTTGCGTTTGCGACGGAGGTCGCTGGCCGCACGGAGTTGGTAGGCGGGTGGAAACTGATCTCCGCCGACAAAAAGCCGGGCACCGGCGCCGCTATCTCTCAATCGAACTTCGACACGAATGGCTGGTTTCCTATTAAGCAGATGCCGGCGACCGTGCTTGAAGTCCTTCAGGAAGATGGTGTCTATCCGAACCTGTACGTAGGAATGAACCTGGTGAATGAGGTGCCCCAGGATCTCTATAAACAGGACTGGTGGTATCGGACGAGCTTTTATGCTCCTGCAGGCCACAAGGCCTATTGGTTGGACCTGCCAGGTGTGAACTATCGTGCCGAGATCTGGCTCAACGGAACGCTGCTCGCCGACAGCCGTCAGGTAGTAGGGATGTATGTCGGGCATTCATTCAATGTGACGGATCTAATACGTGCAGGGCAGTCGAATACCCTCGCCATCAGGGTCACGCCGGAGCAGGCGATTCCCGATGTGAGTGGGGTGGAGCTCGCGGACAGTTGGCATGATTGGCTGGATTGGAAATATCTCGGCTCGAAGGCTCCGCGCTCGGATCACTACAAGGAAGGCTGGACCGCGGACCGTAACGCGGGTGTGTGGAAGCCGGTCTATCTTCACGTCACGGGTGCGGTGAAGGTTTCCGATGTACTGGTCAATACCGACCTTCCGCTGCCCGCCACAGATTCTTCAGCGCTCACAGTCTATGCGACACTTTCGAACGCGACCCATGACCCCGTCAATGGTGTGTTGACTGCGGAGATCACACGGGTGGGCAAATCTCCGATCCAGGTGGAACAGCCGGTCGTGCTCAGAGCCGGCGAGGCACGAGAGATTAGTTTCACTCCAAAGACGTTTCCGCAGTTGGCAGTGGATCATCCGGATCTGTGGTGGCCATACACGATGGGGGATCCCAATCTTTACGATCTGCACATTACATTCAAGGTTGGAGATGAGGTCTCCGACGCGAGTTCCTTGCAGTTTGGAATCAGGAAGGTGACGCAGCATCGCGATGCGGACCTTCGTTTTAGCAAGACCTCCGAGGGCAACTTCTATCTGCAGGTGAATGGCAAGAACTTTCTTGTGAGAGGCGCCGACTATACGCCGGATCTGCTGTTTCGGCAGGATCGCCAACGCAACGCCGACCACATCCGATACGTGAAGGATCTTGGGCTCAACATGCTGCGTTGGGAATCTAAGATTGCCGACGAAAACATGTTCGAGCTGGCAGATCGAGCCGGAATTCCAGTCATGGTCGGCTGGATGTGCTGCTCTAAATGGGAGCAATGGGAGCAATGGAGCGAGGAGGATCAAGCAGTTGCCAGGCAAAGCCTGCGCTCACAGATTCTCATGCTGCGCTCTCATAGCTCTGCCTTCCTTTGGTCGAGTGGAAGCGATGGGCTTCCACCCGAGCCCTTGCGAGAAGACTATCGGCGGATACTGCATGAACTCCATTGGCAAAACCCAATCGTCGATACAGACGCGAATGGGAACAAGGACGCGAACGGGAAGCAAGTGTGGGATGGCATTGGAATGTCGGGTGTCGATCGCTGGCATCCACCTTCGTATTGGTTCGATCCAAAGTATTCTGCTTCGAGTGGATCCAGCGCTGAGTATGGCGATAACGAGGTGATTCCCCCCTTTGAAAGCCTGAAGAAGTTCATTCCGACGGACAAATTGTGGCCACCCAATGAATTCTGGTTCTTGCACGCGGGTGCCCAKGAAGGTGCGAACCAGTTGACCACGATCCGCAAGGTAATTGAGCGCCGATATGGCAAGTCAGACAGTGCGGAGGAGTTCGCGAATAAGGCGCAGCTYGCCCACTATGAGACTACTCGTGCTCAGTTCGAGGCGTGGTCGTCCGATGGCTGGGCCACGCACAAGATGGAGATGTACTGGATGCTCAATAACCACTGGCCTTCCTTCTTCGGACATCTATACGACTACTACATGGAACCTGGCGGCGGGTACTTTGGCGCGAAGAAAGCGCTCAGGCCGCTGAGCGTTGTCTTTGACTACTATGCAGGTAAGCCGCATGGGGCCGCTAAGATACGCATCACCAACCAGACGATGTCCTTGCAAACAGGGCTCCGGGTTCGAGTTCGTATCTATGATCTGCAGGGTAAGGTCAGATATGCCAAGGAGGCAACGCATCAATCAGTGGCGGCTCAGGGCGTCACAGTAGCGTTGACATTGCCACGGCCCACGCATCTGGCTTCGACATACTTTGTGCGTTGCGAGTTGTTCGGCGCCGATGGACGACGCCTGGTTGACAACGTCTACTGGCAGTCGAAGACCCTGGATGACTTCGGCGATCCGCTCCATGACGATGACGACTATCCCTATACGCAAACGAGTTGGTCGACATTTCTCGATCTGAACTCAATGCCGAAAATAAAGCTGGATGTCGCCGGCACCGTGACGACCGCGGATGACAGAAGCCGCTTCTCCATCACATTGCATAACGGTAGCTCAAACGTGGCCTTCTTCGAGCGTGTAACCATCATTGGCAATCGCGATGGGGAAGACGTGCTGCCCATTGAGTATGACGACAACTATGTGACGATCTTCCCCGGCGAGACCAAGTCGATTCAGGGGAGCTTCGATCCCAGGGTCCTTGGCGATCGAAAGGCGTGGGTGCGCGTCGCCGGATATACGACACTGCCGGATGCGGTGGAGCTGAAAGGCACGTCGGAATAGTGGCCGTTAAAGATTGTTGCCGGAAGGGTCACGATAGTCTGGAGGAAAATACGATGTCTACAAATCGCAGAACCTTTGTTAAGGCTTCTGGAATGGCATTCCTGAGCGCTGGAATGAATGCTCGCTCGTATGCCCGCATTCTGGGAGCGAATGATCGCATTCAATTGGGCATCGTGGGC